>NZ_SUTM01000003.1 GCF_015062935.1 Methanobrevibacter sp.
TTAAAACCAATATTATCAAAAATAACCATTAATGAATCGAATATATCTTCATTAATTACCTTTCTACGATATTTAATAACCAATACCAAGTGATAAGTTAACATGTTATACTGAATGCTGATTCCTATTCAAAATACTACCCATAATAATCATTATAAGAAAATAACTATTTAAAAGTTAATAAAAAAATAGTATACCCAACTTGCAATTCATCCACAACTTACAGAAGTTGTGGTATTCTTGCATTATTAAGATAAATCATATAACCGGAAACCATGGCTTTAGCATTGTGACAGGCAACATTGTAACCAATACACTTGAATACTTGTTTATAATTTTAATGTTCAGTGTAATTACTCACATAATTTTAAAAATAGAAAAATAATTAATATTTAATGGCATGTTAAGAGTAACCCACCTTCTGTTTAACAGCATTCATCTTAGCGTGCTACCTTGCCTCATACAGGTTGTCATCGGCACCTTTGCTCTTGCATCCTACGGAATGGCCGTTTCACCGCTTCTTTTAATGTCCTCAATTAAATATCATCGTCTACCATTAAAAGCCGTGTCGTTTCTGCTCCAGAGTCATACTTCTCAGTATACGTTTTTCAACGCCGTAGTTCTGTACTGATGGGCGGAGTTTCCTTAGTTTAAAAAACCAGCAGCTGTCTTTAACTTGCCAAAAAATATTTAATTAAAAGTAGCAGGGCCTAGATTTGAACTAGGGATCTCGGGGTTATGAGCCCCGCGGGATCACCAGACTACCCCACCCTGCTATAAGATAAAAATAGTATACAACTATATAATAATTATAGAATAGATAATATATAAACCTTTCTATAAAATGAAGAAAATTAAAGAAAATAATAAAATTAATTATTTTCTAATGATTCAATTCTTTTATCCAAATCATTTAACTTTTCTTCAGTGGCTTTTTGGAATTCTTCAGAAGATTTTTTAAATTCCTTGAAACTTTTATCCAAATTATCTACATTAGTTGTAGTTTTAGTAAATTTAGATTCGAGTTCCTTTAAATCATTTGTAGTAGCTAAAGACCAGTCCTTAATTAATTCATCACTTTTTTCATCTAAAAAAGCATCAATTTTATTAGAAAAGAAATCTGTGTTTAAACTAGAGGTATCAATATCACTTAATTTGATTTTGATTCTTTTACTCATGGATTCGGATTTTCCTTTTTCAGGACTGCCTTCTTCTTTAGTTAAATCATAACCTGAATCCCCATTAGATCCACCTAATATTTCGTCCATATGTGCATCTGCACTGGCTGGAACATAACTGCGTATTTTAGTTACAGTATTTGGGCTATTTAATAAATAATAATATACTAAAACGACAATTGCCAAAATTAAAATTACAATTGCAACTGCTTCCATAGCATCCATTTTACCACCTATTTATTCATTTTTCTAAGTTTTTCTTCTTTTTCTTCAATTTCTTTAAGCATTTTTTCCAATTTTCTTTGTTCAGTTTCAGCTTCGAGTCTTGCTAATCTTTCATTAATTTCAGAATGAAGGTATCCAACATTGCTTCTAACTTCGGTGGTGGATTGCCTAATAGCTGAAAGACTATCTTGTTGCTCTTGTGGCAATGGAATTGGATTGTCCATTAATCTTTTAGATTCAATGTCCTTTTCCACCATGGACATTTTCTTAAGTTCAATTTCTTTTTCAAGCATTAAAATTGAATTTTTAGATTGTGCAACTTTTCTCCATTGGAAAACAATTATAATCAATACAATGGCAACAATGATAAGAATAATTAAAGAAAACAGCATCATATCATTTGAAAGCACTTGTGTTACAACAGAACTATCCATTTATTAACCTCCAATTTTTATAAACTAGTTTAATAATAAAATATTATATAAACTTTATTAGATATAAAATTAATTATTTATTCAAGAAGGTAAAAATTTATGATAGAATCATACATACAAGCTGGAAAACTGGCTTCTAAAATTAGGAGTGAAGCTTCAAAGATGATTACAGACGGAGCTTTGGTTTTGGACTTAGTAACTTATGTAGAAAATGAAATATTAAAAAATGGTGCTGAAATTGCATTTCCATGTAATGTATCAATCAACGAATATGCCGCACATTACACCTCCCCTGCAGGAGATGAGACCAGATTTAAAGCAGGTGACATGGTCAAATTAGATTTAGGAGCAATGATAGACGGATACATAGCTGACACAGCAATAACTGTACTGGCTAGTGGAAATATGGATGAATACTATACCCAAGATCAGATTAACTTACATGAAGAAATAATTGAAGCATCAGCTGCAGGCCTTGAAGCTGCAATTGCAACCGTTAGAGCAGGCGTTGAAATCTCAAAAATAGGTGCGGCAGTGCATGAGGCAATATCCGAGTATAATCTAAATCCTATATTCAATCTCATGGGCCACAGTTTAGAACAGAATAATTTACATGCAGGAATATCCATTCCAAATTACGACAATAACGATAATTTTAAATTAGATGAAGGCCAGGCAGTAGCTATTGAACCGTTTGCAACTAACGGAGAAGGTATTGTTAATGATGCACCGGGACACTACATATTTTCCTATTTGGCCAATAAACCATTTAGAATGAAAAGTACTCAAAAAGTTTTAAAATACATTCAGCACAATAACAGATATGTCCCATTTTCCGGAAGATGGATTACAGATGAATTCGGTGAAAGAAAAGGTGCAATTGCCCTAAAACAGTTATCCGATGCAATGGCAATATACCCATATGCGCCGCTTCGTGAAAAACAGGACTGCTTTGTAAGTCAAAAAGAACATACAATAATCGTTGAAAAAGAAGGTTGTACAGTTACAACTATTTAAAATTAAAAAAAAGGAGTTTAAAACTCCTTAAGCTCTTACTGCATATCTATAAAATTGAGCAGTGGCTTTTGCCTTTCCATATGATGCAACAACATTGAATTTGCCTGTTTTCAAAGGTGTCTTCAATGTGAAAGTTGCAATTCCTTTTTTATTTGTTTTTGCAGTATAAGTTTTTTTATTGAATTTTACTTTGACTTTTTTATTTTTTGATATCTTACCTTTATTATCAAGCAATTTAACCTTAAATTTAAAGGTTTTTGAAAGCTTTTTAGCGCCGAATTGAGTTAAAGGAATTAAAGTAGGCTTAACAATTACCTTATTAACGACTAAAAAATCCTTATATTGTGCAGTTACAAGATAAGATCCAGGCTGGAAATTAATTTTTAATTTTGCATATCCATTCTTATCTGTCTTAATAGTGTGTTTTTTGAAGTTCACTGTAAAAGTAACTTTTTGATTAGCTTTTACCGGTTTTCCATCATCACCGTATACACGAACAGTATAAGACTTTCCACTGTTAAAGTAGACCTTGCAATCCTTATTTCCAGTTAAAACATCAAATACGTTGATAGTATCGCTTTTAATATCTGAAGTTACGATATTCATCAGATAAAGTGTGTGGGAACCTTTATTCAAAGGCAATAGAAATAGGGCAACACCATTAGAGTCGGTTGTAGCATTGACACCTACAAACAGAGAATCAACACCGCAATATACAATAGTGTCTTTTAAAGGAGTTCCATCCTCATCTAAAAAAGTTGCAGAGTATTCGACTCCATTAGAATATCTTTTGGTGACGTTGCCTGTTTTAATACTGGTTGAATTGTCATTTACTGCATCTGAATAATCAACAGAAAGTGCAGTATCATCACCATTTGAAGTGGATATAAGACCATCATCCACTGAATCAGAAATTATATCAGTGCTGTTTTCATCCGCCGCAAAGGATACGCTAACAGACAATAGAACAGCGAAAATCATGAAAAATAAGAAATATTTATTTAATTTAATATTATCCCCCCATGTAATGCATATATTACAACATTGGGAGTACAATTATATAAAGTTAATGATTAAAAAAAGAGAAAAAAAGAAAGAAGAAAAATTAGTATTCCACAGGAAGTGGTAATCCTAATTTAGCTCTTCTTTCACGTTCTTTGCCGTTTTTGTCTTTTTTACCTTTAGCTAATTTTTCAAGTAAAGGAAGACCTGGTTTTACATCGTCCATTGGTTTTGTTTCAATTAAACCAGCGTCAACAGCAGCTTTGAATATAGATTCACCGTCATCAGTTCTGGTTAAAACAGTGGACCATCCGTCAGGGGATCCTACAGAACCGGTTGATACGTCAGCCCATTCAGCAACATAATCCATACAGATGTTACATCCAGCTTGTTCGTATCCGTGGGTTTCTTTAATAGCTAAACCTGAGTCTTCGCCATCTTTAGTTAACCAGAATTTTCCTTTTCCAATGTCCATTTTAGTAGCATCGGTTAAGCTGTCAAATCCTAATTTTGCGGTTGCAAAAGTGTCAAGAGAAGCCATAGGGAAGTTTTCCATACAGTAGATACCGATGATTAATTTGATTTTGTCAGCGACAAATCTTGATAATGGATAAGCTTGTGCTTTTCTTAAACCTTGGGTTTGACATGGAGTTGCAACAACACCAACTTTTTCTAATCCGTATTGACGGGTTGCTTCTTTTACAGCAGATAAGGTTGGGGACATTGAGTATTTGGTTCCTGCAGCTGCAATAACTTCATCAGATGAGGTTACTACAGTAGGAATAGGTCTCCAATCTTCATCAGGAGTTCCAGCTACAACAGCACCTTCAATGATTCCTTCATCGAGTGCGTAACAGAGTAATGCTGAAACAATTCCTCCGTCTTGTGATACTTCTAAAATTTTGCTATCAGTAGATCTAGCAGATAATGCTTCTTTGTAAGTACCTAATGGCATGTTCAATCCTCCTATAATCCTGTTTCCTTTTTAATTTCTTTTATAGGTAACCATGCTCTTGGGCACATTGCATAACATGATCCACATTTAATACATCTGTCCCTATCACAACTAGGTC
The DNA here is from genome assembly GCF_015062935.1 of Methanobrevibacter sp. Classification (NCBI taxonomy): domain Archaea; kingdom Methanobacteriati; phylum Methanobacteriota; class Methanobacteria; order Methanobacteriales; family Methanobacteriaceae; genus Methanobrevibacter; species Methanobrevibacter sp. The sequence goes on from NZ_SUTM01000003.1 coordinate 4,930, forward strand.
TACCTTCAGAAAAGCCCATAGCTCTTGTTGGACAAGCTAGAGCACAAGTTCCACATCCAGAACATAATCCATTACGGATAATGTTAGTTAATACATCACAGCCGCATCCGGTGTTACAAGCAGCTTTATCAATAGCTGGTTGTAAGTATTCTAAGTTACCTTCACATAATGCGACAACTGCTTTTGCAATCATTTCAGGTGCTACAGGACAACCAGGAAGTGCTAAATCAACTTTAACTAATGAACTAACAGGTACGAAAGATTCGTGTTTAGGTTGTGCTTGTTGACCTCCACGTGCGAAGGTTGTGAAACAACCGGTCATAGCACAGGAACCGAATGCACAAATTAAAGCGGATTTTTTCCTTGCTTCTTGAATTTCGTGAAGACTGTGTTCATCTTGTAAACAAACGGATCCTTCAATTAAACATAAGTCCATTTCAGGCATTTCTTCTGCGAAAGTACCGTGAATCCATTTATCAACTAAAGTTTGTCCGTATACAATGTCAACCATATCTGTTAAAACAGTGGATAAAATGTCGTAGTTTTCGGTTAAAGACATTGCATCACCAGTACAACCACTTAAGTGTATGTAACCAATACGTGGTTTTGCTGAAGCAGCTTTTTCTTCTGCAGGTGCAGATTCAACAGGTGTTTCTACAGGAGCAGCTTCAACTTTTTCTTCTACTTTTGGTTTTGCTGGTTCAGCTGAACCGCCAAAAGCTTTTTTCAATTTATCAAACATTATTTTACCCCGATTTCTTTTAAAATAAGATCAATAGCATTTGGAACTGCCTTTTCAACAGGTTCTGTTAAACCCAAATCAACATCCGGAGTTGGAATTTCTGCTGGTTTACAACCTACAACAACTACTTCACATTTCTGAGAAATTTCTTGAAGAGGTTCCTCAACTGTCATTCCGTGAGGATTATCATATTTCCCTTTTTGCATTACATTAGGATCAAATGTATCTACTGTTCCAGGTTCTGCATTAAATTCAACTACATCAACAACTATGAGTTTTTTCCAGTCATATTCAGAGTATAATGGGAAAAAGTTAGTTGGAGCAGCTGTTCCTCCGTCAACGAACTGAACAGAATCTGGCAAAGTTACATCTTCAAATTTTTCTTCAATTTGTTTTAAAATATCCTTGTCGAATTCATCCTCAACATATGCAGTAACCGCTGGGTCATAATAATCATTGGCATCATTGGTATATTTTTGTAAAAGATTTATAACAATTGGGCCAAACCCATCATCTTTAAATAATACGTTTCCACAACCAACAACAATAATCTCCGAATCGTAAGGCATTAAATTCCTCCAAAATAACTAGATTCTCACCATTTCATTTTTGAGAATGGATTTATCTTCATCGTCAACTACCATTACGTGAGTAGCACATGATAAACATGGGTCGTATGCTCTGATTACATGTGGACCAAACTCATGGTGGAATCCTTCGGTTGCAGGACCCATTGTTGGAATGTTCCAGGTAGTTGGTACAATTGCAGAGTAGAATTGAGTTTTACCTTCTACAACTTTTGCCATGTGTACATCAGTTCCTCTAGGACCTTCAATTACACCGAATCCAAGTTCTCCAGTTCCTCTTTTATCGTAACTTACGTTTGCAGGAGCGGAAGTGTCAAGTGCATCTAATGCTTCCATACATGCGTCATAGTTTTTGAGCATTTCGTCAGCACGAGCAACGTGTTGTGCGATTACACCTTTGTCTTTGAATCCTTGGAATTTTTCCATCCTTGCTCTAGGACCGGTTTCTACGTTTTTACCTTCCCATAAAGGAATTACAGAACATCCTCTTTTACCAATTTCTGGATCATCATACCATGCTTCAGGTAATACTTCAGAGAATTTATCCATATCAAATTCGTTAGTACCGTAAGTAGCATCCATAGCCATTAATGGTTGGTTAACTACACCTAAGTCTTTTGGTAAGCCTGCGTCGAGAACTAATCCTTTAATAAATTCAACGTGAGCTTCGAGTTTTGGTCTGAGTGCGGTCATTCTTTCGATTAATCTTTCTTTAGTGAATGGAGTAATGTTTCTTGCCATACCACCTACTCTGATATCTGCAGGGTGAATTCCTTCACCAGCACACATATCTACAACATATTGTACAGTTTTTCTGATTTCACTTACACTGTCAACTGCAGTTGCGAAATTACTTTCATTAGTAATATCTGGTGCAACTAAGAAGTGGTGAATTGCTGCACTGTTAATACCGTGTGCTGCTGCGATAGCTTTTCTTAACAATTTAGCAGCTGTAGGAATTTCAATTCCTAATGCCATGTCCATTGCTTCTGCGGAAGCTAATGTATGTGGAATTGGACAAACTCCACAGATTCTTTGACATAAAACAGGAGCTGTTTCAGGTGCTTTGTTAAGAACCATCTTTTCTAAACCCCTTACAGGAGTTATACTAAAATACATACCTTTTGTAACAATCCCTTCATCGTCAACTTCCATGACCAATTCGGCATGACCTTCTTGACGAGTTGTAGGGGATATAACTACTCTATCTTTCAAATATGTCACCTCAATTATTAGCAATTAGAAACTAACATTAAACATATATGTTTTTTATTATTAATAAGTGATGTTGTAAAACAAATATCGAAACATATATAAAATATAAAAATATATAATAATTTTATTATAATTTAAAGGAGGGAAAACATTGGATAAAGCAAACATTATAATTTCAATTATTATCGTATTATGTATTGCAGCTGCCGTAGCGGCATATGGTATAACCAATAGTGATAGTCCAATATTCTCTGATTTATCAAGTATGTCAGCTAGTAATAGCGGAGACGGACTTGGAAATAACACCACAAGTTTAAGTAATACAAGTAGCTCTGTAGCAGTGACAAATGGTGGAGCAAGTAGTAGTGGCTCAGGATCAAGTTCAGGATCTTCTTCATCCGGAAGTTACGGTGGAAGCAGTAACTCAGGTTCAAGTTACAGTGGAAGCAGTAGCTCAAGTTCAAGTTCTGATTCAGGTTCCAGTTCCAGTAGTACTCATTTATCATATTCTAGTGCTCAAAGTATTGCAAACAGTGCTGTAGGAGAACCTGGCTGTTATGCTGGAAGCGTATACTATTCCGGCGGATACTGGTATGCTACAATCTACGATGAAAACGGTAATGCTGTGGACGGCATTGTGATATCTGATGCTACCGGTAGTGTCAGTAGAGGATAGATTAACCTAATCTTTTCTTTTATTTTTTTAATAAAATAGATAACTATATATAATAAGAGAAATAGAACTATTATTGTTGTATATGTGGGGCCCGTAGCCTAGCTGGATAGGGCGTCGGACTTCTAATCCGAAGACCCCGGGTTCAAATCCCGGCGGGTCCGCTCCCAATACAATTAAAAACTTTTTTTGAAATTTTTTTATAGAATTTAATCAATTATGGGCTTGTAGCCTAGTCTGGAAGGGCGTAAGACTCCTAATCTTAAGATCGAGGGTTCAAATCCCTCCAAGTCCGTATTTATTTTTTTAAAAATTATCCAAAGTAATTATTTTTTCACTTTTTGGCTTTGCCGGAGGTTTATCAAGCAATATCTCACCGTATTTGCCCCCTCCTCCAGGAACAACATCAATTGTTCCATTTCTAAAAGCTTCGATAGCCCGTGAAACATTTGAATCTATTTTTTCAATATCATTAATCGCAACATTAATCAAAACATCTATTTCTGTTGAAAACTCATCAATCATCTTCTGCCATTTGCCCTGAACAGTTTTTGTTGTAACTCCCTTATCATAAACGGTTGATATAAGCTCGGCAAGAGGCATTAAATGGACATACGGAGGTCTGAAATCAGGATGTTTAGGTCGTTTAAAATCAGCAATTTCAGATATTCTAAAGTCAACTCCCTTTTTAATCCTTCCGCCACAACCACATTTCATATTATTTTCCTTTGCAACAACAGGATCAATCAATTTGTAGCATTTGGTACAGGCAGTCATATGATACTTCCCAAGATTTGGAAACAAACCGTAATTTGCTTTAACATCCTTATGTTTAATAGCCTTTTTAACTGATGAAAATGAAATATCTTCAAGCTCAATTTGATTAAATTCCCTACCTAATCTGTGTGGCCATGGAGAATGTGCATCGGAATTAGTTAAAAATACAAAATCCTTAAGTTCACCCACAGTATCTGCCATGAATGTATCTGCAGATAAACCTAACTCGACAAAATCCGGTTTTTTATCATAGCACTCGTAAATGCTATTAAAAGATTTATACATACCTGTCCATGGCGTAAATGCATGTGCTGGACCAATCAGACAATCATATTGTCGAACCAAATCCAATATTTCCGCACCGTCCAATTGTGTTTTTGGCCTGCCATCCTGATTTTTATTTTTAGAGGGTAACTTTTCAGACAGTTCCCTTGCAATATCAATATCCGGAATGATAATCAAATGATGAATCTTGTTTTTTCCTTCAACTTCAGTCGTCAAGATAAAATCCATATCATCAGATGAATATATTCCTTCACCGGTAGGGACAGTGCTCCGCTCGATAATGTCCAACCATCCAGGATGGAATGCATCTCCGGTTCCCAGAAGTTGCAGACCTTTCAATTTGGATTTTGGAGCCATGTTTTTAATCAGCATGTCTTTAGAAGATGCCATTGAAAAACAACTGTGAATGTGAAAATCAGCATTTACCAACATGGTTAAATGTTAGAAATTATTATTATATTAATCTATTCAAAATCGCCTTAACATCACAAAAAGGCATTTTATCATTTTTCGGAATTAAATCAACAGTTAAATCATCAGGATTTGAATCCTTTAAATCTTTTAAAAAACAGTTTGTTTTATCAATTAATGATATTAGCTCATCCCTGTTTGTTGGGTATTTGAGTCTTAGTGTTGGAATATCCAAATCATTGACAATTTTAACTTCCAGAGAATGGGCGTTATTGCAGGAATTGCCTCCAAATAAAATCAGATCATTTAAAGCATCATACATTTTAGGATGACTTTTTGGACGTTTTCCTATTATGATTGCGGCATCTGCCTTGTCAATGATGCGTGAAAACAGATATAATCTTCCCCTTACGCCAGATGGCAGTTCACTTGAACAGTATGTGTTAATCAAATTGTCAAAAGCAAAATTACCCTCGCAAATATCCATATTGTCATTTCTGGAAAAATTCGAAGGAGATAAATAAGTATGTCCGTTCCTTTCAATCAACGGAATAACAATCATAGATGCATCGGGTACAACTATAACATTCATAAAAAAAGTAAAATTATATATTGGAATCTATCCAATATATCTTAAATCGTCGGCATTGCCCGCATTAGCTTTATTAATTAAATCCTGTTCCATTTGTTGAGCTTTAGCAATCATTTGCCTTGTTTCTTCAGCTCTTTCTTCAAGTTTATCCACATTAATTTCAAAATTAAGCAAATAGGATAATTTATTTAATATAGCTTCAGCAGCTTCAGCATCAATGAAATAACCCGGAGTTTCACCCATAAGGCATGACCCCTGGATTCCCTGACGGGTTGCAAATCCTAAGAATAATCCGGAAGCACCAACGATACCTCCATCATTAGCTCTGATATCAAGTCCTGCTTCTTTTAATAATTCAACACTTGCTTCATCAGTAGCTGCACCAAAAACTTTAGGATTTTCCACAGTAGGTCCGGTAACCATTCCACCAAGTGTGTAGATTCTATCAATACCGTATCCTTTAACGAATTCTAAAATTTCCTTACATGCCAAATATTGGCCTTCAGGAGATAATGCTTGTGTATTACCGACAAGTAAAATTAAATCCAAATTATCTTCACCAACATCCTTTAAGTAATATAACTCATTGTACATGTTTTCAATGATACCCTCATCTTTTACAAGAACTTGAGGTGGAAAAGTTGGAGAATAAATTTCAGCAAATTTTGTAGCTCCCAATTCATCAATCATATGATCGGCAGCCAATTTACCAACATGTCCAAGACCAGGCAATGCTTCTATAAAGATAGGATTATCTAATTCAATATCCTCTAAAACTGTGATTTCAATAGTTTCCATATGGATTACTCCTTCATTGATTCTCTTTTCAGTATACGTCTATATTTTCCATATTTATCCTCAACTGAGAATTTTGGAGGATAAATCACTTTCAGTTTGCCGCCACATTTAGGGCAAGCCTCTTTTAAAGTATAAATACCACATTCAGGACATTTATTCATTTTCATATTCATAAGAATCTAGTTATCTAATTCCCTTAAAAATGAACCGTTTCCTTCAGATTCTTCAACAACTGCAATACATCTATCAGCAGCAGCTTTAAGTGCTTTTTCAGCTAATAAATAATCAGTAGATTTTACAGTAATCCTGTACCTTGGTGCACCAACACATTGGACTTTAATTTCTTCCTCTTCATCACCATTGTCCTCAGCGGCCTTAAGAGCGGAAATAATAATTTCTACTCCGTTAGGTACAAAAGTTTCTATATCAACATATCCGCTGATGTGAACTTCCGGAGGAGTAATATTCTTTTTAGCTACTTCAGTAATAGCATCAGCCCAATCTTGAGGGATTCCTTCTTCGGTAAGTGATTCTGCACCCTCATCAGAAGCGGTTTCAAAAGCACCATAAACATCTCCAAAGATGTCCATAAGTTCATAACCCACTTCATCATAAGCAGTGTCTAAATCTTTATCTAAGGATTTAGCAGCCAATTCTAAGAATTTTTCAGCTTTTTGCTCAATTTTCCAATGTTGGATTTTTTTAGTCCTTTGATCTTCACGGATTCTTTTTAATGAAGCATCAACATGTCCTTTTTTAGGATTTACACGGAGAACACGGCAAACAATTTTTTGGTTTTCTCTTACATGATCTCTGATATTTTTAACCCAACCAGAAGATACTTCAGAAATATGAATAAAAGCTTCTTTGCCTTGATATTCTTCTAATTTAGCAAAAGCCCCATAATTGAGAACTTTATAAACAGTACCGACAATAAGTTCCCCTTCATCAGGCCATTCTTGACTTTTTCTTACCATACTCTCACCAACATTAATAAAAATTATAAAAAAATAGTAAAAAATAAGTTAAAAACTAAAAATTTAGTTTAAAACTTTTTCAATGTGTGCGGTGATTTTAGCTTTAGCACCGCGAGATTTGACAAGAGTCTTACCGCAGATGATACATTTAACATCAGATGCAGCACGGTCAAATATAACTTGCTCATTGTCACAATCTAAACATTTAACTTTTAAAAAGTTTCCTCTACCTTTACTAACCATGTTAATCACCTATTTTGCTACAAATTCAGGTTTTCCTGTTCTGAAAGATTGTTTGATGTGAGATTTTCCACATTCTTTGCATTTAAGTCTTAAGTCTAGTTTTTTAACTGGTTTGTTTCCAGCAGGTAAAGGCCTTGGATAACCTCTGTAACCAGCAGTTACACGTCTAAATTGTCTTTGTCCCCAGGTTAATTCACTAGCTTTCCTTTTTTTAGCAGTGTGAACTTCATGCATTGTGTGTCTTTTACAATGAGGACAGTATGTTCTTTTTTCTTTTGGTATTTTCATTTTTTCACCGTTTCTACACTAAAAAGTGCTTAATTAATTAATCATTGTAAATCTATTCATAACTTTATCTAAACTGAGTTTTAACTAAAAAATGTTAGAGATTAAAACTGCATTGTAACGCATCAAGTCTACAGGCAGCAGAAATCCAAATTATATAAAATATAATTTTTTATAATCACAAATAGATATGTTCTTTATGTATATTTGATAAGTTATATAAAGTTAATGGAAAATTAGATTTTTACCTGTCTGCCTTTACGATTTTTGAAAAATATTTTTGCATTAACCATCGGCAGAGTTACTAAATCCTGTGACCTGAAAGGACCATAAACTTTTTCATCAACACCTACAATAGGGCCTACGTCATCAAAAACCAGCATTGTAACTAATTCAGTATCTTTAGCTATTTTTTGAGATTCCAAATCGAAAAATTCTTCTACTTCCTCAACAGCATTAGGGTTTTCTTCAATGTTGGTTTCAGCTATTGTTTCTTTTTTAGGTTTCACAACAGGTTCTTTGGAAATTGCCTCTTTTTGCTGTGATTTTGCAATTTGCTTTTCAATAGGTTCCCTTTTCTCATCTACAATAGGTTTAGCTTTGCTGATTTCATCCAACCTATTTAAAACCTCATCATTCTCTTTTGGTTTTTCATTATGAGAATCCAAAGTATTTTTTTGAGTTTCAATAGGTCTGATTACAGTAGTTTTCTGTTTATCTTCATCATCAGACAGCTTATCAAGGGAAATGTTACCCCTATGATTTTTTAGAGTGTCGATTAATGAATAGTAAAATTTTTCTTCCTCAGGAGTTAGATTTAAAGGGGTTGTATCGACCAAATCGAATTGTGGTTTTCCAACAAAAAGTTTATATGACCTGTGAATGTTCACTACAGCCGCTTCGCTGATTTTTTTCTCACGCCTTTCACAAATCTCAGTAGCAATTATCTGAGCTTGCTTAAGCATTCCGTGAGCGTTAGAAAATGGATCTTCTATAGCCTGCTTTCTTAAGTCATTTAAATACTCGTGAATATCATTGTAAAAAGTCTCTTCTACACGAGCCAATGTACCATTATTACGTTCTTTTTTCTGAACATGACGTAGCTTTTGATAGAATTCATCCACTTAATATCATCTCGAATGTAGTGTTTAAAAATAAAAAAAAGTAAACAAATGAAATTATTCATCTGTTTCTAATCTAGGAGCAAGCAAGAAACTTAGTTTACCGTCACCGGTAACCATATTAAGGGTTAAACTTAACGGCATGTCAGTACCTAAGCCAATTTCAGCTTCCTCTGAAAATTTATCTGCTTTAAGCATTTCTCTAATTTTATCCAATGAAAATAAAGATTTTGCATGTTCTTGAATATTTTCTCCATGAAGATATTTGATGCTTGCATCACCAAATTCACCGTCAGCTGATGCAATAAAGTAATCTTCATCAACTTGGAATGCAATTTTATCTGAAAAGATATCTATATCGTTAATACAATCTTTTAAGATAGAGAAACGAACTTTAAATGATGTTGGGTGATCAATTTGAGGTGGAACAGGGTTATCATATTCCATATCAATTAATCTTATTTTGAAAGTTCTTGTTGCATCTCCCTCAAAGGTAATAATGAAATTACCTTCATCAACAGACATTAAAACTCTGTCCTGAGATTTTGCACGTTTTAAAACTCTCATGAATTCATCAGTATCAATATTAATTTTTTCAGGAACATCACAAATATATTCATCAAATAAACTTGCTTTAAGTTCTAAATGAACAAAAGTTATGTGACTACGGTCTAAGGCATCTAATCTCATGCCTTCACTGTCAGTTTGAATCTGTACTTCATCGACAATTGATGAAATAGCATCAAAACTGGTTTTTAATATACTAGAATCACTTAATTCTGCTTTAAACATAAATAATCCTCTAATTAGTAATGTGTTAATATTTATTTTTTATATATAATAAATTTATCTTTTTATAGGATTATTCGTTGCAAGCTTTTTTCATGCTGGAAACATACTCTTTAAGGGCATCTTCCGCATTATCGCCATGTTCCTCAATTATCTTAACAATTGCACTGCCCACTATAACTCCATCTGCAATTTTACCAATGTTTGATGCCTGTTCTGGAGTATTAATCCCAAAACCTACAGCAAGTGGCAAATCAGTAACATCCCTAATGTCGGATAAAATAGCATTTAAATCAGTTTTTATTTCTGAACGCATTCCAGTAACGCCCAAAGAAGAAACAACATAAATGAAACCGGTAGCGTCACTGGCTATCATCTGAATTCTTTCCTTTGATGTTGGAGCTATCAATGAAATTACATCAACATCATTCTTACGGGCAATGTCTGCGATTTCCCCTTTTTCTTCATAAGGTAAATCCGGAGCGATTATTCCATCAACACCCAGCTCTTTGCATTTTTTAAAGAATTTTTCATATCCATAAAAGAAAACGGGATTGATATATGTTAAAAATACCAATGGAACATCAGTTTTCTGACGAACTTTTCTGACAATTTCAAATACGTCATCAGTTGTTGTATTGTGCTTTAAAGCCCTTACATTTGCATCCTGGATTACAACACCTTCAGCCATCGGGTCTGAAAATGGAATTCCTATTTCCACCAAATCACAGCCTGCATCAACCATAGCCAAAATATAATCAACAGTTTTGTCAACAGTCGGGTCTCCTGCAGTTAAAAATCCTATGAATGCCTTACCGTTTTTGAATGCATTAGAAATTTTACTCATTTAACTCAACTCCCCTGTATTCTGCAATTGATCTGACATCTTTATCCCCTCTTCCTGAAAGGCAAATCATTATAATATCATCACTATCCATTGTAGGAGCAATTTTCATTGCATAAGCAACTGCATGGGCACTTTCAATAGCAGGGATTATTCCTTCCATTCTTGATAAGTATTCAAATGCCCCAACAGCCTCTTCATCAGTTACAGGAACATATTCTGCCCTGCCGGTATCCCTTAAATAAGCATGTTCAGGACCGACACCAGGATAGTCGAGACCTGCAGATACGGAATAGACAGGTGCAATTTGACCATAATCCCCCTGATTAAAAATTGATTTCATTCCATGGAATATACCAATCTTACCCTTTGTTAATGCTGCAGCATTGTAAGGAGTATCTATACCTTTTCCGCCGGCTTCACATCCTATTAGCCTAACGTTCTCATCATCAATGAAATTATAAAATGCTCCCATAGCATTACTTCCTCCGCCAACACATGCAATGACCGCATCAGGCAGCCTTCCTTCTTTTTCCAAAAATTGTTGCCTTGCTTCAGCACTGATAACGGCTTGGAAATCACGTACAATCATAGGAAATGGATGTGGACCCATTGTAGAACCTATTACATAATTAGTATCATGAACTCTTGCAATCCAATCTCTGAATGCATCATTCACTGCATCTTTAAGGGTTTTGGTTCCTGATTTGACAGAATGAACCTTAGCTCCGAGCAGTTCCATCCTATATACGTTTAAAGCCTGTCTTTTTGTATCGACTTCGCCCATAAACACTTCACATTCCATATCAAGAAGTGCTGCTGCAGTAGCTGTTGCAACTCCATGCTGGCCGGCACCGGTTTCTGCAATTACTCTAGTTTTGCCCATTTTCTTAGCAAGCAAAACCTGACCCAGCACATTATTGATTTTATGGGCGCCTGTGTGGTTTAAATCTTCACGCTTTAGATAGATTTTTGCTCCGCCAAGGTCTTCAGTCATTCGTTTAGCATAATATAATAAAGAAGGCCTTCCGGCATATTCCTTCAATAAAGTATTTAACTCATCTACAAACTCGGGATTGTTCATGTAATGATTGTATTGCTCTTCCAAATACAGCAATTCATTCATCAATGTTTCTGATATGTATTGACCACCATACTCACCATATCGTCCTTTACTCAATTTATAACCTCCATAATCTCTTTAACTTTCTTTTCATCTTTATAACCGTCAACTTCCAAACTTGAACTTAAATCAATTGCATAAGGGCTGAATTCGTCTATAGCCTGCACAACATTTTCACTATTGATGCCACCTGCTAAAAAGAACTCTTTTTTCAAATCTTTTCTAATTAAACTCCAGTCGAAAGTTTTTCCACTGCCTTTTCCACTATCCAAAAGTAGAAAATCAGCCTGTGAATCATCATAATTAAATAAATCATTGTCGTGAGACATTTCAATAGCTTTAATAATTTTTAGCTCATTATTAGTTTTTTCTTTTAAATAATTAATATACTCCTCATTTTCATCGCCATGAAGCTGGGCCATATCAATAATCCCCTCATGGTATAACTTCAGGATTTCTTCACAATCAGCATTAACGAAAACACCTACGGAAATGATATCTGAACTTAAATAATCTTTCATTTTTGATGCCTGTTCATGTGAAACTTTTCTTTTTGAATCGGCGAATACAAATCCTATATAATCAGGCTTGTACTTATTTACAATTTCAATATCTTCCAAACGCCTTAATCCGCAGATTTTAATTTTAACCATTTTTCAACTCCGAAATGAGTGCCTTCTTATCATCACTTTTCATTAAAGTTTCACCAATTAAAACTGCATCGACATTATTTTCCTTTAATTTCCTCACATCTTCAGGTGTTTTAATACCACTTTCAGAAATAAATATAACATCGCCACTAACACATCTACGTAAGTTGATACTATTTTCAATATCTACACTGAAATCAGTTAAGTCCCTGTTATTGACACCTATAATTTCAGCCCCAACATTAAGAGCAGTTCTGATTTCATTGCCGTCGTGAGCTTCAACGATGGCGGAAAGACCCAAATCATGAGCCAAATCCAAAAATTTCTTTAATTGAACAATATCCAAAATAGATACAATCAGAAGCACTGCAGAAGCGCCCAGCAATTTGGCCTCCCAAATCATGTACTCGTCTATAATGAAATCCTTTCTTAAAAGCGGAATAGTTACATTTTGTGAAATTTCCTTTAAATAATCATTTGATCCTTTAAAGAAGTTAGGTTCTGTTAAAACTGAAATAGCTGAAGCACCTGCATCTTCATACTCTTTTGCAATTAATACATAATCAAAATCATCAGCAATCATGCCTTTAGACGGAGAAGCCCTTTTAACCTCAGCAATTATTGATATTTCAGAATCGCTTAATGCAGTTTTAAAAGGAAAATCAAGAGATATATCCAATTCATTTACTTCACGTTTAAGTTCATCAAGGGATTTTTCCTGTTTTGAGATTTCTAATCTTTCTTTGGTTTTTTGGACTATTTCATCTAACATTTCAATCATCTGTTTGTACATTCAATAAATCTTTCAAGCTGTTTTATTGCTTTTCCGGAATCAATAATTTCTTCGGCCAGCTGAACACCTTCTCTCAATGATTCAACTTTTCCTGCAACATATAATCCTGCTGCGGAATTCAGAAGAACAGCATTTCTTTTTGGTCCTTTCTCACCATTTAAGATTGCACGAGTAATTTTGGCGTTTTCTTTTGCATCGCCACCTATTAAATCCTCTTTAGATGCTTTTTCCATACCAAAATATTCCGGTGTTATTTCATAAGACATTGTTTCACCGTTTTTAAGTTCGCAGACAAATGTCTTGTCGCTTACAGAAATTTCATCCATTCCATCAATTCCGTAAACTGTTAAAGCTGATTTAACACCTAAATTTTTTAAAACATCTGTTAATGGCTCTACCAGGTCCTTTTCATAGACTCCTAGAACTTCCATTGAAGCTCCGGCAGGACTGGTTAAAGGGCCGAGAATATTGAAGATTGTTCTAATTGAAAGTTCCTTGCGTACTCCTGCAACATACTTCATTGACAAATGGTAATTCTGAGCAAATAAAAAACATAAGTTTATTTCTTTAAGGCAACTTAAACTTTTTTCGGGTTCAATATGAATGTTCACACCCAGTTCTTCCAACACATCAGCGGCACCGCATTTACTGGAGGCGGATCGGTTTCCATGTTTTGCCACAGGAACCCCTGCAGCAGAAATAACGATGGATGAAGTTGTGGAAATATTGAATGTATTTGACCCGTCCCCTCCGGTTCCAACAATTTCCAGGACTTCCTTGTCATTTAAAAGCCTTACACAGTGAGCCCTCATTGCCTCTGCGGAAGCGGTGATTTCGTCAATTGTTTCACCTTTCATGGACATTGCGGTTAAGTAAGCACTCATCTGGACTTCACTTGCATCGCCGCTCATGATTTCATCCATTGTCTGATAAGCTTCATCATAAGTCAAATCTTGATGTTTATAAACTTTTAAAATAGCTTCTTTAATCATAAAATTCCCCTTTCAACTTTTTCTAAAAAATTTTTTATTATTGTAAACCCGTCGGATGTTAAAATTGATTCAGGATGGAATTGCAGACCATAAACATTATAGTCCTTATGCTTTACAGCCATGATTTCTCCATCATCTTTTGATTTTGAAATGATATCAAGACAATCCGGAAGAGTGTCTTTGATTAAACTTAAAGAATGGTATCGCCCAACACTTATCTCACTAGGCAATCCCTTGAAAATGTAATCGTAATCCAGTGAAATTTTTGATGATTTTCCATGCATCAATCTGGAAGCATGTGATATTTCTCCTCCAAAAGCCTCACAAATTGCCTGATGACCTAAACAGACCCCTAAAATTGGAATCTTATCATGGAAATTCAGAACCGCTTCCACACAGATTCCTGCATTTTCAGGCTTTCCGGGTCCAGGGGATAAAATTATGCATTCAGGATTCATGCTGGATATTTCATCTACAGTTATCTTATCGTTTCTTACAACACGTATGTCCGGATTAATTTGTCCAATAAGTTGGTACAGGTTATATGAAAAGCTGTCATAGTTATCAATTAAAAGAATCATTCTATCCCTCCATCAGCAATTTTCAATGCATTTATTACTGCTTTGGCTTTGTTTAAGCATTCTTCAAATTCGTTTTCAGGTACACTGTCCGCTACAATTCCAGCACCTGAACGAATGAAAACCTTATTGTTTCTGGCAAATGCAATCCTGATTGAAATGCAGGTATCAACATTTCCGCTTAAATCCACATATCCAATAGCTCCACCGTAAATTCCTCTTTTGTTGTTTTCAAGTTCATTGATAATCTCGCATGCCCTTAATTTTGGAGCTCCTGACAGTGTTCCTGCTGGAAGAATTGAATCAATTGCAACCAGTGAGTCCAAATCAGACCTTAAGGTTCCGCTGACAGTGGATCCTATATGCATGACATGGGAAAATTTCTCGATTGAGAGATATTTATCTACATTGACGGAACCTATTTCGGCTATTCTACCAATATCATTACGGCCCAGATCAACCAACATGTTGTGTTCAGCCAATTCCTTTTCATCGGCCAATAATTCCTTTTCAAGTTCTGCATCCTCTTCAGGAGTCTTTCCGCGAGGCCTTGTTCCTGCTAACGGAAAGGTAAACAGTTTTTTGTCAGTCAATTTTACCAGGGTTTCGGGAGATGCACCGGCAATTTCAATATCATCACTTGAAAAATAAAACATGTATGGGGAGGGATTTGTAGTTCTTAAAACCCTGTATGTGTCAAACAGACTTCCGGAAATGTCCGCTTCGATTCTGTTTGACAGTACCACCTGGAAAATATCTCCTTCAGTAATGTATTCCTTTGCTTTTAAAACCATATCACAATAGGTTTCACGTGAGAATACTGGTTTGAAATCTGATTTTAATTTTAAAGGTTCCACTTTTGCCTTTTCGCCGTTTTTAATCAAATCTGCAATTTCCTTTAAATCTTTGCAGGCCTTTTTATAATTGTTTTCAACATCATCTGTCTTCATGTTTACAATCAGTATGATCTTCTGTTTGAAGTTGTCAAAGGCAATTACCTTGTCGAACAGCATCAAGTCAATGTCCTTGAACTGGTCCTGATTTTCAGCATCGAGGTTTAGGGAAGGTTCTGCATACTTGATATAGTCATAAGCAAAATAGCCTACAAAACCTCCGGTAAATGTTGGCAGATTATCCAATTTTGGAGATTTGTTCTGTTTAACCAAATCCTTAATAATTTCACTTGGATTTTCACTTTCAATAATTATTTCATCATCATTTAATTCATCAAAATTCCTGCTGCCTCTAATTTTAATAATTCCATCCTGGCAGGTGAATTCCAAAAGAGGATTGAAACCTAAAAATGAATATCTTCCCCAGTTTTGTGAGTCTTCAATACTCTCCAGCATGTAACAGTGCTTGCTGGAATTTTTCAAAATTCTTAAAACTTCAATAGGAGTAGCAATATCCGAAAATAATTCATATGATATTGGAATCCGCTTGTATTGCTTGTTTTTTGAAATATCTTTGACTTCATCTAAACTTGGGAAAAACATATTATCACTTGTTATTATTTGTATATAATGTACTATTTAAAACCTTGTTGTCATAATTTGTACATTGAAAAAATCCTTGAAAAAAATATATCTATAATTTATCCTGCTCTTTAGAAAATTCAATAACAATTTTTTTAATTTCCCTGCTTTCCAAATAAGGAATGTTTTCTGTGAGTTCCTTTTCCAAATCCATATTCAGCTGCAGTCTTTTCTGGACATATTCTTCCCCATCAAATTCATTTTTATACTGTTTGTTGAGATTAGAATATTTTGTAATCAGAGGCTGGATAATAGTTGAAATATCCTCATCCAATCTTTCATTGATGATTTTTCTATTTCTGATTTCAATTACAAAACCGACAACTGTCATGAAAAATCCTAAAACAGTTACAGTCAATGCAGGAACAAAAATCTTTTCATTCCCCATATACACTATAGAAAGGACTATTCCTATAAATATCAAAGCAATTCCTATTTTTCTTAAATCCATAATATCATATCTATAATCTTTTATTATTTAACATTTTCAATTCCTTAAAAATTGAAACAAACAAAATTATTGCTGAGATAACTGCAAATGCTGAAACTGCAAAAATTACATTGCCGTTAGTAAACAACACTTCATTTACGTCAACCAATCTGATTGTTTCAGCAATCAGGTTATTTAAAAAATGAGCGAAAATTGGAACACAAATATTATCTGTTTTAAGATATAGAATCGCCATGCAAACTGCAAAAACAAATGCTGAAAATATGCTTCCGAAACTGTGCAGGGCTCCAAACAGCAGTGAAGATATAATTATTGCAAATACTGTTGGAACAATTAAGCGCAATCTTGAAATTAAAACGCCCCGAAAGACTAGTTCTTCAGAAATTGAGGATAAAATTACTGTTGAAAGAAATCCCCCGACAAAAGGCAGATATCCCATTACAGATCTTGAAGGCAGTGAAAAACTTATCAGAAAATCTAAAGAAGGAAAACTGGTTACAATAAAATTTGAAAAGTACAGCATCCCATATGAAAAGAAAATATTTAAAAAAACAATTAAAACAATGTATTTCAGATTAATTTTTGAAAACATATTTTTTAAATCATCGATAAAGCTATCACGATAATTCCATAATTTAAATATAAAATAAATAATAATAACTACACTAATCCATGATTGATTAAAAGGAAAACCAAAACGGTTGAGCAGAAATAAAACTAAAAAAGAAGCAATTATCAGCACTGCAATGCTTTTAATTCCAATATTTTTAAGATTATCATTAAATAAAGACATAATATCAAAAAAAAATAAAAATAATTTAAAAAAATTTGGGCTAAATTAAAAATGAAACAGCATATATATTAACATCATTAACTAGCAAATTTTTTTAACAAATTCAAATCTCATTCAATCATCTTCATCGAACATGAAAACTTCTTCAATAGAATTTTTACCCAAAACTTTTGTAATTTTATAGGCCAATAATAAGGAAGGATTATAACGAGCATTTTCTAAAGCATTTATTGTTTGACGAGTTACACCAACAGAATCAGCCAACTCTTGTTGAGTTATGCCTTTATTCTGGCGTAACTGGCGTATTTTTGTTTCCATATACTCACCTATGACATAACCGAACGGTCATAATGTATATTTAATTCTTAAAAATAGAATATATAAATGTTTTGAAAAATCATTAAAAATTTAATATAAAGAATGAATAAATAATATAATATAATTTATGAGTTGATAAAAATGGCTATTCATCCTATTGAATTTAGATATGGAACTCCCGAAATGAAAAGTATCTGGGAAGAAGAAAACAAATTGCAAAGAATGTTAGATGTAGAATCTGCATTAGCTCAAGCAGAAGGAAAATTAGGAATTATTCCACAGGAAGTAGCTGATGAAATCGCAGCAAAAGCTAATACAAATTTTGTAAAATTAGAAAGAATGAAAGAAATTGAAGCTGAAACCAATCACGACATTGCGGCTTTATCCAAATCCATTACAGAAGTATGTGAAAATGGAGCAGGAGAATACGTTCACTTTGGAGCTACATCTAATGATATTGTAGACAGTTCAAATTCATTACTCATTCGTGACTCAATTGACGTTTTAGAAGAAAAATTAGAAAGATTAACTAAAATAATGCTTAAATTAACCGAAGAAAATAAAATGAAAGTATGTATTGGCCGTACACATGGACAGCATGCACTGCCAACAACATACGGAATGAAATTTGGTATTTGGGCAGATGAACTCCACAGGCAATACGTAAGATTAGAAAATGCAAGATCCAATGTTTGCATTGGTATGATGGATGGTGCTGTCGGAACCACCGCAGCATTAGGCGAACAAGGATGGGAAATACATAAAACTGTAGCAGAAATATTAGGATTGCCTGCTGCAACCATTACAAACCAAGTTGTTCAAAGGGACAACCATGTAGAATTCATTAGCGTATTGGCTAATATTGCTAGTACTTTAGATAAAATTGCTTTAGAAATCAGAAGCCTCCAAAGAACAGAACTTATGGAAGTTGGAGAATACTTCGATCCTGAAAAACAAGTGGGCAGCAGCACAATGCCACATAAAATGAATCCAATCACTGCTGAAAGAATCTGCGGAGTCGCAAGAATCGTTAAATCTTATGTTAATGCAGCTTTAGACAACAATCCTCTTTGGCATGAAAGAGACCTGACTAATTCATCCTGTGAAAGGATTATGTTCCCTGAAAGCTGTATTTTAACTGATTACATTCTCAATTTAACCATTAAATTAATGAATAATTTAGTCTTCTACGATGAAAACATCGAAAGAAACCTAAACCTAACAAACGGATTAATCATGGCCGAAAGATTAATGGCAGAACTTACCCGTGCAGGAATGGGTAAACAAACCGCTTATGGAATTGTTAGAAAAAATGCAATAAAAGCTAACAAAGAAAAACTATTGTTAGGAGAATTGATTCTGGAAGATGAAGAAGTGCAAAAATACCTGACTGAAGAAGATGTTGAAAAAATAATGGACCCACACACTTACGTCGGATCTATTTCAATAATCATCGATGAATTGCTTGAAAAATCCAAAGACTGGTTCTAGGTGAAAATATGGTTAGTGTAAAAGAACTAAAATCTGTTGATTTATCTTCATTCACTATTGTTACCACAGCAATTGGAGTGTTGTTTTCAATAATATCATCCATATTGATTGTAATCATGATGGGTGTTACAACCCCAAGTGCAATCGGAGCATCAATATACATTATTTCAACAGTCATAGTAGGTACTTTAATGTACACCATTTACAATTCATTTTGCCAAGGCTTCCTTTACAATACCTTAGCAAAAAAGATTAATCCGATTAAACTTGCATTTGACGGGAACAAAATAATTAAAGTTACAACAACCGAAACTGCAATCGCAATAGCTATGATTGAAACAGTAATGGTTATCCTGCTTTACTTAGCTAGCGTAGTAATAATGCCTTTAATGATAAATGCAGCAGTGCAAACATTAATGTATTCAGGCCAGCAAGTATTAGCCTACGGCCTTTATCAGTTTATGCTGTTAATAAGTCAGCCAGCGACAATTGCAATGATCATATTCGGTACATTCATCATGACTTTTGTATTCGTTTTACTTGGATGTTACATTTATAATATTCTCGCAGGCAGAGGAAGATGTGTTGAAGTGGAATTGTCTCAAGAAAACAATATGACCGTTATTGAATCAATTGATTATCTAAAATTTGCAATTGTTTTTGCAATAATTAATGGTATATTAAGTATTATTTCTGCAATTGTGATGATAGTTAGTGGAGGACAGGCAGTTAATGCAATATTAAATATTGTCTTGTCCTTTGTTATAGGATTCGTATTTGGTGCATTAACAGCAATATTTTATAATTTCATTGCACCGAAACTTGAAAAATTAAAATTAGAATTAATTGATTTATAAACAATTAATTCTTACTTTCTCTTTTTATTTCAGGAACATATCTCTTAAGCATTAATGAAAGAGATATGACTGTTACAGAACTCATTGCCATAGCCAAACCTGCCAATGCCGGTTCGAATGTTATTCCAAATGACGGATATAAAACTCCTGCCGCAACCGGAATCAGTATTGAGTTATAAGCGAATGCCCAGAAGATATTCTCCTTGATTCTTCTCATTACCTTTTTAGAGAATTGCACTGCGGCAACAACATTCTCTAAATCTCCTTCCATTACAACAATATCACCGCTTTCCATAGCAATATCAGTTCCGTTTCCCATTGCAACACCAATATCTGCCTGTGTTAGGGCTGGTGCATCGTTTATTCCATCACCGACAAATAAAACCTTTTTAGTATGGTTTGCCTGAGTTTCTTTAACAATATCGAGTTTGTTTTCAGGTAAAACTCCTGCACGGACATTATCAATTCCAACTTCTCCGGCTACATTGAGTGCAGTGGATTCATTATCTCCTGTCAACATATAAGTTTCAACACCCATCTTATGCAGCTCGTCGATTGTTCTTTTGGAATTAGATTTGATTTTATCGGATAAACTTAGAATACCCTTGACTGTTTTATCCTGAGCCAAAAAGATAATTGTTTTTGATAGATTTTCGAGTTCATGATATTTTTCCACCAGCTCATCTGAAACGTCAATTTCATTTGCCTGCATTAATGAGAGGTTTCCGGCAAAAACATCACTATCATTTAATTTCGCTTTAAGGCCTTTTCCGGTTACATTTTCAAACTCGGATGTTTGATCCAAATCCAGATTCAACTCCTTGGATTTGTTTACAATGGCTTTTGCAATAGGGTGATTTGAATTTTGTTCCACACTTGCGGCAAGCCTAATCAATTCCTCATCTGAAATGCCATATGGAATAATATCATCAACTTCAGGTTTTCCTTCAGTTATTGTTCCGGTTTTGTCAAAGGCAGCTACATCGATTTGACCTGCATTTTCCAGAGTGTCCCCATTTTTAATTAGAATACCGAATTCTGCGGCTCTTCCAACACCCACAGTAACTGCGGTAGGAGTAGCCAGACCCAATGCACAAGGACATGCCACAACCAGAATTGAAATCAAACATGTTAAGGAGAACAATAACGGAGCTCCCAATACAACATACCATATTAAAAATACAATAATTGCTATTGTTAAAATGACTGGAATGAAATATGATACGATAGTATTTGCAAATTTCTGAACGGGAGGTCTTGAAGACTGTGCTTTTTCAACCAAACGAATGATATTTGACAGAACTGTTTCTTTTCCGATTTTTTTAGCTCTAATCTGAAGTACACCGTCCTGGTTAATGGTTCCGGCAAAGACTTCTTCACCATCTTTTTTTACTTTAGGTATCGGCTCACCGTTTATCATTGATTCATCCACATAGGATTCACCGCCGACAACATCTCCATCAACCGGAATTTTTTCACCGGGCTTTACCAAAAGCAAATCATCAAGAACAATATCTGCTATGGATACCTCTTTTTGAGAAATTACCTCACCATTTTCATCAACCTCGATTGCTGTTGCAACAGTCGGCTGAAGGCCTATCAGTTCACGAATAGAATCTGATGTTCTTTTTTTGGCTCTTGCTTCAAGATATCTACCAATCATTAAAAAGGAAGGAAGCATTACAGCGGAATCATAAAACATGAACGTATGGTCCAGAACTATGCCGAATGTTCCGAAAATACTTGAAACATATGCAACCAGAATACCCATGGAATACATTACATCCATATTCAAATTTTTATGCATTAATCCGTTGATTCCTGCTTTTAAAATAGGCAGTGAAACATATAAAAATGGAGCAATACTTACAATTAATGACAACAATCCCATTGAGGATATGTGAATTCCAGTAGATTCATGGAGACTATGGGTAAGCCCCATCAGAGGATCCCATCCGCTGAACATTAAAATCATCAATATGGCTGAAAAGATTAAACCCACTATAATCCTGTTACGTTTTTCAGCCAAATCCTTTTGATAAATTGCTTCTTCATCAATTTCCGTTTGACCTTCAACCCCTAAAAGTTCAAAGCCCAAGGAAGTTATTACCTCTTCAATCTCATCCAAAGTCACTTTTGATGAATCATACCTTATTTTAGCTGACTGGGATGTTAAATCAGCCTTAACATCATATATGCCATCCAATCTAATCAAAAAGTTTTCAACATTCATTGTACATGAAGCGCAGTGCATTCCCTGGATTCTCAAAGTCATTTCATCACTGTGAAGTTCAAAACCCAAGTTTTTAACTAAACGTTCCATTTCCTCATATGAAATCTTTTTAGTATCAACTGTAATATGCAGTTTATTTGCGGAAAGGTCTGCATCAACCTCTTCTACTCCTTCAATTTTTCCGAATGTCTTATTAACGCTTAAAACACATGAAGCGCAGTGCATTCCTTCAATTGGCAAATCCATATGTTTATGTTTTACCATATTATCACAACCGTTCTAATCTTATAAAACATAATATTGCATTTAACTATTATAAAAGTTTAGGTAATACTAAAATAACTTAAAATTTGTAAAAAAAGAAAAAAAATAGAGAAACAACCATGTTTCCCTTACATATATTTTACATTGATATCCTTGTGAGGAACTGTTCTTTTATAAGTCTTTTTAGGATATCCAATTATGAAAGCGGAATACATGTGCTTATCTTTATCAATTTGAGGGAAAAATTCCATCAGTCTATCATGATCAATCTCATCTGCTTTCAAAATAAATAATGAATAAAATCCTCCAAGGCCTAAGGAATATGCAAGCAATTCCATACGGGTGTTGGCGATTACTGCACTTGTCTTATCTGTTGAAAATGTTAAAATTAGCTGATGACCCTGCCATAAAAGAGGATGATACTTTCTTGAGGAGCTATCCTTTAAATATTCTCCCAATTGTTTTATTCTGAAAAATTCTTCCTCTTCAACTTTAATGATATCATAAACATGTTTCATAAAATCATTCAGTTTTTTGTCCAAAACTACAAATTCCACATCCTGCTCATTTTGAGCAGACGGAGAATAATAGGCCCCTTCAAACAGTTTGTTGAATACATCTTTGCCTATTTTTTTCTTTTTAAACCAACGTATTGAGCGTCTTCTTTTCAAAAATTCGAGTAAATCCCTATACTCCAATGAAGATTCCTTGGAATTATAATCGACAATTCTGTCTTCATGGCCTTTAAATATCTTAAGAGTAATTGCTCCTGAAGGACAAATTGCCATACAGTGGCCGCATTCAAAACAGTTGCTACCTGTTTCATAAGCAACTTCATCTATTTCAATATTGTCCCTAATACAAACTGACTTGCACTGTCCGCATCCGATACATTTTTCACCATAAATCATTAATTTCATTTTACTATAACTCCGTCCTGCATAACCTTTAAAATATTATCATTAACACTTAAAATGGAAATATCATCCAAAGGATTTGAATTGACCAAAATCAAATCTGCAACATAATTTTCTTTAACCAGACCCAGGTTATCCTGATCTAAGAATTCTGCAGCCTTAACAGTTCCGCTGGATATTGCCTCATCTTCAGACATGCCGACATCAATTAAATGGCCCAGTTCTTCCAAATTATGTCCATGAGGAATAACGCCGCTGTCAGTTCCCATTAAAATATTCACGCCTTCATCATAAGCTACGGAAATGTTTTCTTTGTGAACTTTAACTATTTCTTTAAGCTTTGCAGTTTTTTCACTTGCATAACTATCCCATGATGGAAAACCGTTTTTATATAAAAACTGATGAACAAGAAGTGTCGGAACCAGGGAAACATTATTTTCAACCATTCTTTTGGAAGTTTTCCTATCAATGAATGTTCCATGTTCTATTGAAGAAAATCCCGCATCAATGCAGTTATTCATACCCTTTAAACTATGACAATGGGCTGAAACCTTCATGTCATTAGCTTTAGCTTCACATACAATTGTTTTTAATTCTTTTTTGTTGAATTGTGCAAATTCCGGTGAAGTATTGGTTGTTAAAACTCCCCCGCTACACATTACCTTAATAAAATCAGCACCCGCTCTTTTTACTTCACGAGTCTTTTTTAAAACTTCCTCTACACCGTCGCATCTTCCCTTTGGAAATCCCGGATAAATTATTTCCATGTCAAACCCTGAAGGAAGAAGCAAATCGAAATGACCTCCAGTCATGACCAGTGGGGTAATTGACAGATATACCTTAGGTGCAGGGAACAGTTTTCTTTGCTGCGCTAATTTAAAGCTCAAGTCAGCAGATCCGCAATCTCTAATTGAAGTGACACCAGCATTTAATGTTTGTAATGAATGAGGTACCGCATTATAAAAATGAATACCTAAAGGATTTGCCATATTCTCTTGTTTATGAAATCCTTTTGCAAAAATATGGGTGTGACAGTCAATAAATCCCGGAAGCAAATAGTTATCTTCACCATCAATGACATTGACATTAGCTTTGGTATTAACGGATCTGGAAATCTCTTTAATTAAATTATCCTCAATCAATACTGACATGGAGGTTTGAATTTCTTCAGATGGATTTAAAATATTCACATTTTCAATCAGAGTTTGCATATTATCACTATAATAATGTTATTGTTCCGCTATCCCCGTCAACTTCAACTAAAGTACCTGTTGTTAAATCCTTAGTTTCAGCCGGTGAGTCCACCATCGGAATATCGGACATTATTGCACCTGTGGCTATAATAGGCTCTGCACTAATGCAGATTATAGCTTTGGGAGCAGTATTATTTTTCATCATTTGAAAAATTACATAAGACCCGACTGTGGAACCTTTTCCACCAGGGATGAATAAAACTTTATCTTTTATAATTTTTCCTTTTAATTCATGGTTAGGGTCAATTATCTCACCATTTTCAGGATTAACTCCACCCAAGAAACTGATGGGTTCGGATGAAACAATCAATTCCCCTTTTCCTTTACCTTTTGCTATACTTCTACAACCAATCATAAAATCCCTTTTTATAATAATTTATCTTCAACACCTTCTCCACGGTTAAGTGCATTGGTAGATTGAATTACGTCCACTAATGCCCAAATCCAAATTACAGTAGTCAACAATAAACCTACGAGCAATAAAATTAAAATTGCTGACACAAAATAAGCAATTAAAAATATAGCTCCTTTACGGCTTAATCCTAAATAAAAATGACCCACACCAGGCAGGATAACACTTAAAATGATGGAAACAATTATGCTTTTTTCATGAGAAGAAGTTACCACATTATATGACTTGGAATTAACATTGCCGCCTGTTTTATTTTCTATATCATATCCACAATTAGGACAGAATTTAAATTCACCGTTAAGTTCAAAGCCACAATTATGGCAAAATTTAGAAGCATTCTGTGAGCCTTTTTGACTTGCATCTTCTTCATTGTTTTCTATTACAACAGGAACCCTTTCTTCAACATTAACATCTTCATTTGTTTGAGGAAGACTGGCTCCACAATTTTTACAAAATTTAGCGTCTGGAACCTCAGTTCCACAATCTGGACATATTACCATATTTTCACCTATATTACATCTTTTTTCATGATTTCCCTTAAAACTGCAGTTGCATATGAGCCTTTATCTATTGAAAATTCACATAAAACTCCTTCATCAGTTGGAGTTGCTTTTGAATCCCATACCTGAAAACGCATTTGGCGCCTAAGTCCATGACTTCCCAAACGTGGCATTTTTGGAACTTCAAAATCTTCTTTTGTGTGATTATATTTTTTCAATATATTTTCTTCCATTTCACCAACTTCCCCACCTGCAAACGGAACTTTTGTACCGAATAAAGGGCAAGTCGGATTAGCTTTAAAGTTAGTAATTAAATCCTGAAACTCTTCAGGAGTCTTATCGCGAACAATATGTTCTTCGGTATCAATAACGATATCTCCTTCGATATATTTATCAATACCCATTTCGACCCTATTACTTACAGCTTCATTAAATAAATATGATTGATAAGCGTGAACAAACATTCTCTGCAACGGTTTTGGAAGCGCATGCAATGCATTCATATATGATTTGTCTGTTAGCTCTCCTTTTTTGGAATCTCGAATTAATTCTTTAAGCATCATTTTTTCATAACGCATTCCTTTACCCATAAGATTTAGAGATTCTTCGAAATTGCCTTCATCAAAAGCTTTTCTAGCCATTTGATTATCATCTCCCTCATCATCCTGAGGGTTTCCGATATAGATGCTGACAGCCTTTTCAAGGTCATTTTCAACTAATGCTTCACCAACCAGATGTGTGATTGTTCTTGGTTTGCCAAACCTTTGCCAACCGAAATAGTTAGGAACTCCAGTAGTTTCCAACTGTTTTAAGACTTCATTTGCAATTTCAGCGCTTTCCTGAATATCGTCCAAATCCTTGATTAATATTTTAAATTTATTTCCCTTAAGCTGGCCCATCCTAAGTTTTTTACGTCCACGAACAACCTTTAAAAAATCAGTTTTATAAATATCCAAATTCTCAACCTGTCTGAGCTGGTCTTCTGAGTCCATGTTAGCTATGCAAATCCATTGTCTGGTGATAGCTTTTTTATCCTTCATTCCGGCAAAGCCCATCCTTTTTCTGGATATGTGCAAATCACGGGCAATGTCCAGGACAACATCCAATGTGGTTCTTCCTAATTTTTCAATCCAAACATAAACGTTAGGCCCTTCACCATCAGGGATGACCTCAGGAATTTCTTCAACATAAAAATCTTCATATTGGTTTCTGATTGTTCCACCAATACCTTTTTGGCTAGTTACATAAGTATTAGCATTTAACATAATAATCACGGAAAATAATAATGCCCTGACCGGGATTTGAACCCGGGGAATGGGATCCGCAGTCCCATGTGTTATCCAAACTACACCATCAGGGCTAAACAAAATAAGATAACATATAACTATAAGAATTTTATAGTATTTAATAATTACCATACATACAAGGTATAAGAATACTCACCATAAGACCTTGAAGCCACAGAAACCTCATGAACATTATTAAAATTGCCTGAAGAAGCCAATACTTTTCCTTTTAATTTATTATTTTCACAGAACTTATAGTTCGTCAGTTTATAACTGTCTAATTTAATTTTGCAAATGTCTGAAACTTCTCTGACTGATTTTTTAGAATTTTTATTATCCTTTAAAACGGTCGAAATTTCGCCTAAAAATGACTGGTCAGTGAAATTAATTTTTCTGGACAATACTTCCATAGTGTCCTGAGCTGATTTGAAGTCATGGACATCATATGAGTAATCCGGACTTGGAATTGAAATTACAGTGTTAATGACAAGTACTGCTATTAAAAGAATAAAAACAGCAAGAATTGATTCTATTAAATAAAAACTTCCTTTTTGGTCTAACATAGGTTAAACTTAGAAATAAAAACAAATAAAAAATTTGGAAGTGTGAAAGTGTGCTTTTGTGCAGATTAAAAATTTCAAAAAAAAATGATTAAGAGAAATATAATTTTCTCCCAATTTAATTTTCACCAAGGATATGTTTAATAACCTTTTCTTTTTTGGCAATAGCTGCATCTGAAGCATCTTGAACTTTTTGCTTCATTTGCTCAAAGTCTTCAGGTGTTGTTTCACCGACTAATTTTTTAATTTTGGTGTATGCAGCTTCCCTAAATAATGGAACCAGTTTTTCTTCGGTTGCATCTTCCTTAATTAAAATCGGTTCACCTGAGTTGTTGACTTCACCGATTTCAGAAATGGCTACATCATATTTGGATACTGCCTTTTTAATGTCGCCTACAATTTCCTGTGGTGCAATCAGCATTAATGAATCGGTTGAAACACCTAACGGATCTATGTTTAAAGCCTCAAGCATGTTTAATACGTTTGGAGCAACCATTTGCCTGATTTCCTTTTCATAAAATTCAAGACCCACACCGGTTGTATTTGATATTTCATGAGCGTCACCTCTAAGACCTCCATTTGTAACATCTGTCATTGCATGGATGTCTTTTACAAGGTCTGCTTCAAATAATGCATGTGATGCCTGGACAAAGTTAACGTTCATTGTATCCCATACAACATCGAAAAATCCGTTATAAAGAGCGGTTGTTGTAATTGTTCCTCCACCGGAACCTTCTGTCAATAGAATGACATCTCCTTCTGTTGCGCCTTTTCTTGCTGTTGGAGGATATGCGGATACACCAACACTTCCGACAGCTGATACGAACCTGTCACCTAAAACCATGTCTCCACCAACACGCAAGGTACTTCCCGCAACAATAGGAACATCTACAAGCTCGGATACTGCTGCAACACCTGCTGTAAAGTCAAATATTTTAGCAACATCACCATCATCGGCAAGATGGACATCACTTAAAATAGCTACAGGGTCTGCTCCCATTACACAAACATCCCTTAAAGTTGCCCTTGTTACATGAAAACCGCCTAAAAATGGATATTCACTTAATCTTGAGTGTATACCATCAACTGCAGTTGTAATATAAACTTCATCATTATTCACCGGCGCTTTTACTACGCCTCCGTCATCCTGTTCTGAGGGATTGACCAAGGAAGCTGTGTTAGTTGATGAAACTATTTCCGCTATTTTTCTGTGGACGAAAAAATCTCCCGCGCCTCTTGAACCTACGCCCATTTCACCCATAAGCACATCAGCTTTATTTACACTGGCTATCTCCTTTAAAAATTCATCATCACTTTCTTGTAATTTTAAAGTTGTTGAGACTTCGTCAATTACTGCTTTTGCCATTTCTATAGAGTTTTCCTCTGATATTTTTTTGTATTCACGTATTCTGACTGCTAAAATTTCTGCCAAATCTTCATAATCATAATCATCAATTCTAGCCCTTACAAAGCCTTCGATATCCATAATCAAATCTCCAAATTAGTAAAGTTTTTCAATATTTTTAATCCTGCTTTTCCACTTTTTTCCGGGTGAAACTGTGTTGAAAATAAGTTGTTTTGACATAGAGATGCGACTATATCCCCACCATATTCACAAACTCCAGCTATAATGCTTTCATCCTCAGGAATAACATGATACGAATGAACAAAATAGAAAAATTCACCGTCGATGCCTTCTAAAATCGGCGAATCATTAACGACATTTAATTTATTCCATCCCATATGAGGTATTTTAACTCCTTTTGGAAGTATTTCCACTGTACCTTTAAATAAATTCAGCCCGTCAACACCTTTTGACTCTTCACTAGAGCTCATCAAAACCTGCTGACCAAGACATATTCCTAAAAACGGCTTGTCATCCTGAACGTGTTCGTTAATGACATCCTCAAAAGGTTTCAGGTTTTCCATTGCACTTCCAAATGCTCCAACACCAGGGAGAACCAAATAATCACTCTCAGCAATAACTTCCTTATCATCAGTTATCTGATAGTCCGCACCTATCTTTTTAAATCCGTTGGAAATACTTTTTAAATTTCCGCTTTTATAATCAATTATTGTTATCATCTTCTAACCATCCAATAGCTGATCTAATCATTCCACCAAAATCTGAAAATACGATTTCATCCGTACCCAATGTTTTTGAGTGGGCATCAAGCTCTGCAACAACATGAGTGTATCCCAAATCCCTTAAAGGTTCAACCAAACGTGGCCCATCAGTTACTGCAACTGATTCTACATCAAAATCTTCAATTGGGAATGCATGAGGAACACCGAACACGACAATTAAATCTAAATCTTTATCTTTCAGGTAATCTGCAGCATTATCTCCAGTTATAGGATATTCATCAAGACCTCCTGTGATGAAATCGGGCTCAATATCCAATTGGTCATTAATGTTGACTGCATGCTGCCTTATTCTCGGCAAACCAATGTTTTCATCCAGATTAGCAACAAAGAGAGGTTTGTTGTCCGGATTGATTTTTCCATAGTCAAAATTAATAATGTCCGCAAATAAATATGATGTCTCTTTTTTAACATTGAGAACAAAAGCTACTTTCTTATTGTCTCTTAATGCTTTAACAACAGTTTTTGCAATAGCTTCTTTTGAATCTCCAAAATTAGGTTTGATATATTTTCCCTGTGCCATTCCACGGGTTTTTTCAACTTCTGTTGCCTTTTCAAGCATTTCAATTTGCCTGTCAGATTCTTCACGTGGAATTACACCGGCTTCCACTGCAGCATCTAATGCCATGATTGCCCCTACAGTGTTATCACCTTCACCAGACCCCCCATGGGACTCAACAGGAATAACAGTACATGGCAAATCTGCAGTTTCAATTGCATCCTTTAAATCCTCACCAATAATCATACTGGCACAGGTACCTGCAATTCCCATCAATTTAGGTTTAAACTGTTCATAAGCTTCAGTTAAAGTTTCAACCAGTTTTTCACCAGCTCCTAAAATAAAATCATTTTCAGACATTCCTGTAGTTACAACACGAACTCCATCGCTTTCTAAAAGCCTAGCTGTTCTAAAGCAGCAGCCAGTAGGTCCATGCATAACAATAACATCAACATTCATATCTCTTAATGTGTAAAGAGTAGCAGCAATCGGACTTGGTCTTGGATGTATAATTTTTATCAACTCACTAAAATTAAATAAATAAATATTTTAAATTATTAATTTATATAATTTATTTAAGGAGATTGTAGTATGAAACTTGACAAACAAATATTAGAGGAAAAAATTCGCGAATACAGGGCTTTCAAAAGCTGTTCTGAATCTACATTAATGGGACTTTGTGAAACTGCACAATACCCGATGAGTCAAGCTGAAATGTGCAAGATAGCTTGCGGATTTGCAGGAGGAATGGGTGGAACCTTTGATGAAGGAACCTGTGGTGCAGTGACAGGAGCATTAATAGCCAACGGTTTGGTGAATGACGACCCCTCCAAAATCAAAGAAAATGCTAAAAAGATTTTCAATGTTTTTAAGGAAGAATATGGAACAGTACGCTGTGACAAAATAAGTAAAAATGGTGAAGACAAATCCCCATGCGTTGACTGTTGCGTATTTATTGCAAATAAAGTGGCTGATTTGTGGGACGAATAGAAAAACTAATTCATTGTTGTTTTTAATTTTCTTAAAGTATATCTGGCATATGTGAAATTCAAAATGGATGCTAAAATCCTACCTACTGCAAGACCTATCCAGATACCCATCAAACCCCAATTGAAGACCATTCCAAATAGGTAAGTGAAACTTACTGTGAATATTAATTCCCTTATTATAGTCCATGCAAGGGCGGTTGTTCCACGGCCGATACCCTGATATAAAAAGCTTGAAGGCATTCCAATACCTACCAAAAGCAACCCAAAGCAGGCTACCCTTAAAAAGTTTGTTATTTCAGGAATCAAAGAAGCAGTTTCAGGAGTGTAAGCAAATATCAAGGATAACTGAGGTGCAAAAATTACTAAAATAAGCATGATTCCTACTGCAATAACAGTTGCGAATTTTGTTCCGTAAGTATGAGTTCTTTCTAAAAATTCCCAATTGTTAGCGCCGAAAGCGCTTCCACTAACAGCTGCAACTGCACTGGCAACAGCTGTCAAAGGCATTATTCCGAACAAATACAATCTTTGACCTGAAGTGAATGCTGCAATACCATATTCACCACCAACAGATGAAATAAACATCAAATAGAAACTCATTGCAAGAGACATCATGAACATGTCCAGTGATGCGGGAATACCGACTTTCAGTATATCTTTTGCTATTTCTGATTCAAATTTGAAACCTTTTAGATTAACATCCACATAGGTATCTTTTTTAATTAAAATCCAGTACATTATTACGATTGCTGAACCTAAAGAGCTCACTATTGTTGCAAGAGATGCTCCGGCTGAGCCCAAATTTAGGACATAGATGAAAATAGGATCCAGTACAACATTCAAAATAACAGAAACGATTATTGCATACATTGCTCTTTTCATATCGCCTTCACCACGGAGAATACCGCTTCCTCCGTTGGCAAACATGAATGCGAACAGTCCTAAAAATAAAGGAGTTCCATATTTAATCGCTTCAACTAATGATTGGCCACTTGCACCATATCCTCTAAGAAGAGGCTCTTGAATAAACAAAAGAATCAATGTCAGCACTATTGAAGCTACTAAAAATATTAAAAGAGAATGAGATGCTGATTTGCTTGCCCGTTCATGATTTCTTGCACCGACTGCACGACTTATACTGCTTGTCGCACCGTTACCAAGTCCAACACTAAAACCGTTCAAAATCATGAATATCGGTGTTACAAAACCGATTCCCGCAATAGCTGCCTGACCTAGCCCTGCAATCCATATTCCGTCAACGATATTATATGATGCGGTTAAAAGCATTGATATCATTATGGGAATTGCGAGTTTTCTAACAGCAATTTCAGGTTCCCCTCTCATCAGCTCAACATTTTCATTAGCCATGTTACTCCCCCAATATTACTAACTATAATTTTCATATGATATAAGTATACTTAAAATGGAAAATTCGATTGATTAAATCGATGCTGAAAATAAATACCTATTAAATTTAAAAGGAATTTCACATTAACATTAACCCTTTGAAAAATTAAACTAAAATTAAAAGTAGGATATATATCATTAAATTAAAACAAGTCATAAAACCCAAATATCGGCCGTTAATGTAAAATTAAAATTCCAATTGCTCTGCAATGCACATTTTGCATACTGCATTTGGAGATTCAAGATTGGCATCCTTTACAGGGCAGTAAAATTTCCCGTCGTGTTCCTCAACATACAAAGATCCTGGAAATGGAGTTCCCACAGGGTGAATCGGTTCTTCCAATATGAAAGTGGTGTATAATGAGATGATTCCATAGATTAATGGAAATTTAGTTTTTGAAGTCATAGATTCCGCATCATGATATGATTTTAAAGTAGCTACCGCATCGATGAACTCTTCCTTATCTACAGGTTTGTCATAATGATTGTTGTCGCTGTGAACATCCTTTATACGGCCTAAAAAATATTTGGCATAAACTCCATGACTTTTCTGTTTATAACTATCCTGAACGTATTTGGATTCTTCAATCATCTCGGCATTGACGGCCATTAAATCAAATACTGAAATAGTGGCAGAGTATTTCTTTAAAATATCCAGAATAGACTGTGGTGAAACCTCATTCTCGCTTGAGATAACATTTGAAAAATCATCATACATTTCAACACCATACATGAATTAAAATATCTGATTTGTATTAAAAATAATTTTCCAATATGTATCCGGCGCATTAAAATCAGAAAAAATATTTAAATAATTAATCGAATAAAAAAAATATTATGATTAATCCATTTATTGCAGCAATTTTGTCATTTTTTATACCAGGTCTGGGCCAAGTCCTTGCCGGAAGATTGAAAAGAGGCATAATATTTTTTGTAATAGCTATATTAATAGTCATTATTGCAACAGTAATATTCCAGCATTGGATTGTTAGAATATTCGATTTATTATTTGCATTATTTGCTGCATACGATGCCTACCAAATGGCAAGAATCAGAATAAGAAGATATTAATCTTTTTTATTTCTTTTTTTAAAGGGTCAAAAAGTAAACTCCCAACAGAATAACCAACAGCACCACATTCAAAACTGTGAAAATAATCAAATATCTGATTTTAAATTCATCGCATTCACGAACAAGAATCTTATAAGAAATAAGATTTGCCATAGAAGCTATAAGAGTTCCAAAACCACCTATATTAATTCCAACAATAATGGCTTCGTAATTTGTACTGAAACCACTAAGCAGCATTGCTGCAGGAACATTAGAGATTATTTGAGAAGAAACAACACCCCAAATGACTTCATTACCTATGATAAATCTTTTAAATATAGATGTGAATAACGGAATATTTTCCAGGTTTCCAATCAATACAAAAAGCGCTATAAAAGTCAAAAGCAGAAAGTAATCGATACCGCTGAAAACCCTTTTAAAGAAATTATTATATGAAACTTCAACTTCACCCATTACAGGTAAATCAATATTATCCTTTGGAACAAAAAATGACACTATGACTAAAAATATTACTGAAACAACAATATACGGCAAAAGCAGTAGGAAAAATGACTCAAATGAAACATTGGAGACCGTATACATGACAATATTATGTGGAGCCCCTATAGGAAGAACCATACAGCCAACATTGGCGGCAATAGTCTGCAGAGATACTGTCAATATTGTCAAATCCATTCTGTCCACTTTTTTTAATGCAAGAATGGAAAATGGAACAAATATAATTAATGAAACATCATTGGTAATGAAAATTGAACTGAAAAAACATGTGAAAACCAGTAACAGTACCAGGCTTCGGGTGTTTGCAATCCTTGTCAGTAATTTTCTAACGAGAATCTCAAAAATAGCTAAATTTTTTAAAATCTCAACAATCAGCATTATTATAAAAAGCAAAATTATTGTATCCCAGTTAATATAATTCAAGTAATCAAAACTGGGTTTTACAAAAAAACAAGATATAATAGCTAAAATTAATGATATGGAAAAGACAATTTCTTTTTTAAAAAAATCAATGCTTTTAGCTATCCCTTTATTCATAGTATCCGACGATATTAATCTGCATCCTCTTCCATTGTTTCAAGCAGGAAACTGACTGGTCTGAATCCGTCATTGCATGATATCATTGCAGATTTTTTATTTTTCATCCATCCGCCATAGAAATCTTCTGCACCATTGGCCAAACCCATTACAAAAGCTGATAAACTTTCCCACGCACTGTCACAGAATCCTTCCGGTTTTTGCCAGCCGTTTGCAATGAAAACCTGTCCTTCCTCAATATCGCACTCATGTTCCAATGGATTTTCATATTTGTCAATCAAGTCATCATGCCTGACTTTTCTCATGACTGTAATCTTAACTTTTTTCATAGTATCCCCAAATCACTGCTTTCATATCTGTTATGACCTTTAAGAGATTTTTTATATTTCCAGCATTTTATTGCCTCTTCGAGAGACTTGTCATCATTTTCCTCAAAGAAGTCCCGTATATATTGATTGTATTGAAATTGTTTATCAATCTTTGTTTTTTCCTTAGAATTTTGAATTTCAAAGTAAGCATCAATTGCATCACGATAGGTTTTATCAGGATTCGCTTTCAGCCATTTTTGAAATTTGACATTGAACTTGAAGGTTTTA
This sequence comes from Methanobrevibacter sp., assembly GCF_015062935.1. Classification (NCBI taxonomy): domain Archaea; kingdom Methanobacteriati; phylum Methanobacteriota; class Methanobacteria; order Methanobacteriales; family Methanobacteriaceae; genus Methanobrevibacter; species Methanobrevibacter sp. The sequence continues at coordinate 40,017 of NZ_SUTM01000003.1, forward strand.
CCTATTTCATTTTCAAAAAATTCCCTCTTGTCTTGGCTGCATTTGAAATTTTCACCTAATTTTGAATCCAATGCGATTGTTGAATGAGATTTATTTGAAACTTGCCTAACCACAGGTTCTTTTAACTTTTCACCAGTTTTCAAATAATGAATTATCCTATTTTCCAAATCTTGCTTAGATCCGCTAATCTTCAAACCCTCGGACCTGCAAAAATCTTTTAGCTCCTCTTTTAGAAAATAGTACTCCTTAAACTCTTCAGCATTTAAATTTTTATTCAATTTTTGCATAATAATCCATTAAGATATTTAGTTACATCATAAATACTCTCAAAAAAACAGTTTAAAATGAATAAGGATAAATTTGATTAACAAATTTTGACACATCCTCATTCAAATACTAAAAACATAGGTCTGCAATATGCAGTCTAACACCTAATTAGATGTTATCTGATATTATGAACATCAAGATATATAAAAGTTACCATAGCCCATTTAAAGTTTAAAGCAATATTCATCTAAAAAATAATATTATACGATAGTTGCAATATTGATTTTAAAAATAAATAACGTATATATATTTTTAAGTAAAAACAGTTATTTCTAAAACACTGATATAATTTTTAAAAAAAAAAACATAGGTGTTTTTATGAATTGGAAAGAGCATTATAATGAAAACACTCCCATTAAAAATGGAGAAAATGTAATATGGCAGTTGAAAATTTAGTGCTTGCTATCTCTTATTTTTTCATGGCAAGTTACTACATATTGTTGGCTTTTAACTTGTTTGATTGCTAACAATCTATGATGTCAAATAGGAAGCCTAGTTGGATTCATCCGAAATTTTCCAATTTGATAAACTGACAATTTAGATGACAATTGGCTTTAATATGTGTTTTATAGCTTCCTTTTTACACATAGCCAATTGAACCACCCCATCCTATAGAGGATGGGGATTCCTGAATTATTTTCACTTAATAAGGTTAATTTAAGTATTTTATCAGGCCATCCCCGTTGAACCAGCGGTTTAGAATATTAATTGCTGCGTTTGTGTCCCTATCAAGTATTTTTCCGCATTTTGGACATTTCCAGTTGCGTTTTTTGACTTTTAACTCTTTGTTTATGTGTCCGCAGTGGTGGCATGTTCTGCTTGTGTTGTGTGGTTTTACGAATTGTACACCGTCTGCTCCGGGTTTGTAGAGTTGGAATTTGTCTTTTAATCTTTTTATGAATCGCGATAGAGGAAATATCATGTTTTCCTCCCCTCCAATTAAAATCTTGATAGTAGAGTAGTTTTCTTCAAAGACTATTGTATCATATTTTTTGACTAGATTGTAGGTTAATTTTTCAATGTAGTCATTTAATTGGTTTGTTCTTTTGTTGTACCATTTTTGTAGTCTTTTTTGTAGTTTTTTCCATCGCCTGCTCATGTTTCTGCATTTGGATATTAATCTGTTGATGTGTTTGATCATTTGGTTGTCATGGTCAACATCAAAGAATTCTTTTTGTCCTTCGCTTGTGACTAGCCATCCATTTTTGTTGGAATTGATATCACATCCAATGTGCTCTTCGGTTAATGGTAGTTGTTCTGGTGGTTGTGTTTTGATGTTGAATGATGCATAGTGGTTCAATCCATCATAATATACAGTGATGTTGTTGAATTTGGTGTCTGGACTGTTTAATAAATCCAAGTATTCTACGCTTGTGCTGAAGGTCACTTCACCATGTTTTCTTAAAGTTAGTGTGTTTTTTTCTACTGGTCTTTTGTCTTTTCGGATAGTTTGTCTGAAGCTAGGTCGTGTTTTCTTTTTAGAGTGAAATTTTGGAGGATTATGCCTTTTGCTTTTAAAACTGTTTTTAAACGCTTTATGCAAATCATCACGTGCCTGTTGAAGACTGGTGGACTCTGTTTCCTTCAGGTATGGTAACTCTTTTTTAGATTCGTTTAAAAATTGATTTAACTCATTTTTAGTTGGAATTTTATTACAATCACCATATTTGGCTTTATATTTATTTAAAAGTTCATTATGGGTTTTACGAGTACAACCATAGTTTTGTTTAAACATGACTTCTTGTTCGGGAGTTACATGAAGCTTAACAACCACACCTCGAATATACTCACCCATAAATCTCATTCCTCCAGTCCAATATATATACCATTTTCATTCATATCTAAAAAAAATGAAAAAACATCTACTCTTTTTTAAAACAACGATTAAAATCACATTTAATTGAATAATATCTCATTTATAATTACCCATATATAAAAAATATGAGAGAGCATTTGAAAAGTAATCGAATAACGAACTCAGAGCAATTTTTTAAAACCAAAACAATTTTTCATAATCAAAGCAATTATTTAATAATCCAATAACAAAAAAGTATACTGAACACAAATTCAAGACCCAAAATAGCCTCAAAAAAACGCAAATAAAATAAAACACAATAAAATTAATTAAAAAAGACAGTACCCCCAATAGTGCAATTCATCCACAACTTGCAGAAGTTGTGGTATTCTTGCATTTTAAAGATAAAAAAAATAGAGGATTTAACCTCTTGTTACAATACTGATAATGTCTCCGTCCTGTAGCTCATAATCACTGGCTACACGCATCTTTTTCCTTGCATCAACTGCATGCATGAACTTATCACCGATATCTGTATGAACGATGTAAGCCAATTCCTTAGGTGTTGAGCCTTTAGGAACTAAAAATCCGTCTGGCAAGACATTACCCTTTTGGTCTGTGTATTTGTTTTCATCCTGAACAGGATAAACAACAATTTGGTCCAGCAAGTCAAATATAGCATAGTTGAGTGCTTCCTGAACACCAGTACTTCCATAAACATCCAAAATGCTTGTTTGAATATATTCCAAACCATTGCGTTGAGCATCAGACAATTCTTCAGGCTTTAATATTTCAAAATGATCTTCACCGGACAAGTAACTGATTAATCCGCTTTCAGCTGCCTTTACAAGTGCAAGCTCTGAACCTGCAGAAGTTGGAATTACATTCGGATATTTTTCCTTGATTCTTCTGATGTTTTCAGCTGAAGTCGGCAGGTCAGCCTTGTTTGCAATAATCATCATCGGTTTTGCAATGTGTAAAATATTACGGGTTAAATCAATCAAATCCTGTTCTTCCCATTTGTTGTAATCAGGTTCAATTGTTCTTTTAGCTTCGATAATATCTTCAATAGCTATTCCGGTACCTGATAACTGATCAAAAAGTACTTTTGAAATATCGAGGTGTTCAGCACCTACCTTTCTTATAAGCCTGACCCAATTTTTAGATAATATTCCATACATCCACATTACTATCTCGTTTTCCAAAAATTCCAAATCTTCAAGAGGGTCATGGCTTCCCGCATCAACAGGATTTCCTTCAAGGTCTGTTGAGCCTGAAGCATCAATAACATTAATGAATACTTTAGCCTGCATTAAATCGTCTAAAAACTTATTACCTAATCCTTTTCCTTCATGTGCTCCCGGAACAAGACCCGCAACATCAATCATTTCAATTGGAAGCAATCTTTTTCCATCAACACATATTGAATTGTGAGGATTGCATGTCACACCTAACTCCTGACACGGACAATCTTTAATTACATGAGCAACTGCTTTATTCGCATCAATTGTTGTAAATGGATAATTTGCCATTTCTACAGCAGATGCAGTTGCTGAATTAAAAAAGGATGATTTTCCAACATTTGGTTTTCCACAAACTGCAATTTGAAGCATAATAATCACTTTTCAATAATAACATCATAATGTATGTATTCTAAATTATAAATAGTTTCAGAAGTAAAAGTAATATCAATGAAAGATGAAGAAATAGAACGTCCGCAGGCAATGAAAATTCGTCAGGGCATACAGGATGCAATGACATATTCCTTGCCGGACAAGAAATTTAATCCGAAAAATATCGATTTGGTTGAGATAGACATTGAATTAAATGATTTAAGCTGGAATTTTAATAATTTTAGGATTTTAAATCTGACTGACATTCATTTGGGCCAATGGATTAATCCGGAATACCTAGACGAATTAATAGACTACGTCAATACATTAAATGTTGATTTGATTACATTAACCGGAGATTACTTTTCATACGTTATTGAAGGCTATGAAGAATCCCTGGAAAATTCATTAAAGAAATTAGATGCTCCTTACGGTAAAGTTGGTGTTTTGGGAAATCATGACCATTGGATGAGTTCTGATAAAATCAGAGAAATATTTAAAAATTCAGACATTATTGACTTAAGCAATGATGTTATTACCCTTGAAAAAGATGGAGACCGCATTAACATTTGCGGTGTTGACAGCTGCACAGTCTGCGCTGATGATTTAGACAAGGTTATTGCAAAAATGCCTAAAAACATTCCAAACATTTTACTTGCCCACGAACCTGATTTTGCAAAGGAATCATCACAAACCAATTTATTTGACCTTCAAATTTCAGGCCATTCCCATGGAGGGCAATTTATCATTCCAAAATTTGAAACCACACCATTCAGAGGCCCTAACTCAACAAAATACCCAGTAGGACTATATAAAGTAGGAAATATGATTCAATACACAAGCAAAGGGCTTGGAACCAATTCATTCAGAGTTAGAATTAATTGCAAACCAGAAGTAACAATTATTACCTTAAAAACAACCAAAAAACATAAAATTGAGATAGAATGATTAAAAACAGATTAATCTCCTCATTAAGGACAATAATCACTACTCTATTATATATCCTAGCCAGTGCTGTCGCAATTTATGCAGTGGATTACATAAGCACTGATTTTACTGTTGGCCCCTGGTATAATGCATTCATCATTGTCATAGCGGTTGCAATTGCAAATGCACTTTTGTGGCCAATATTTAGACGTTTCCTGATGAAAGCAATCATATTTACATTAGGCATAGGATCACTATTCATTAACTCAATAATTTTCTATATCACATCTTTATTCATTCCCGGCGTTTCAGCAGGAGTTTATGGAGTCCTCCAAGTTCCAATCATGATGGCAATTGCCACCACATTCGTTACACACATTACCGACACAAATTACTACGACAGTTACCTGAAAAATATTTTAAGATATGCATTAAAGCAAAAAGCTGCATATAAAAAGAAATATCCTGGACTGATCATGCTTGAAATTGATGGTCTTTCAATAAACATCCTTAAAAAAGCAATTAATAAAGGCGTGATGCCCAACATTAAAAAATGGATAGATGACAAGTCACACACATTGAAGGGTTGGGAAACAGATTTATCATCACAGACCGGATCAAGTCAGGCCGGAATTCTCCATGGTAACAATAAGGACATTGTAGCTTACAGATGGGTTGAAAAAGAAAATAACAACAAAATTGTCGTTTCTGGAAAATTAAGCGATGCCCCCGAAATAGAAAAAAGAATAAGTGATGGGAACGGTTTGCTTGTTAACGGTATAAGTATTGCAAATATGTTTTCTGGAGACAGCAAGATTCCCACATTAACATCATCCAAATTAAAAGGCATGAGAAACATTTACAACAAAACATTGGATGCGGTGTTTTTAGATGCCTATAACTATCAGAGATTAATTGTATTGCTCTTATGGGATATTATCCTAGAGTTAAAGTCCCAAATAGTCCATCGTGTGAAAAATATACAGCCAAGACTTAGAAGAACAATTGTTTATGCTGCAGTTAGGGCGGGAGCCAACATAGCTTTAAGAGAAGCAGCAACCGATGTTTTAACAAGTGAAATACTAACAGGCAATATTGACACAGCCTATGCAACATACATGGGTTATGATGAAATTGCCCACCACTCAGGAGTTGAGGATGACGACGTTTGGAAAGCATTGAAATACATTGACTTCCAATTTGCAAAATTAACATCTGCAATTGAAATGAGCGACAGAAATTATGAGATAGTTGTCCTGTCAGACCATGGCCAATCCAAAGGAGCTACTTTTAAACAGAGATATGGAATAACCCTAGGCGATTACGTTAGAAAATTCCTTCCGGACGACATGATGATATTCAAAAATGAATATAATATTGACCACTTCAGAGATGCCGTTATTCCTGAAAATAAACAGATTAAAAATATCAAGAACAAATTTGGAAATATTCGTGACGATTTATTTGAAGATTTAAAATCTCTCCAGGACATTAGGGACGAAGTTGAAAAAAGAAAACCTGCAATAATATTTGAAAACAGACAATATAAAAACATTAGAGACAAATATTCAAATAGCTTAGATTATATTAAACACCATGAAAGTATAGAACAAAGTACTAAAAAAGCAAAAGATTCTGAACTGATTGTTTTAGGATCAGGCAACTTAGGTTTGATTTACTTAACCCAATGGAACCAGCGCCTTACTTATGAAGAGATAGTAATGCTATTCCCAGACTTGATACCGGGTCTTGTAAAGCACACAGGAATAGGATTCATATTAGTTAATTCGATAGCCAATGGAGGAATGGTGATTGGTCAAGATGGAATATACTACCTGGAAACAGATAAGATTATTGGCGAAAATCCTCTCGAAAACTTTGGAGAAAATGCCGCCAAACACCTGAAAAGACAGAATTCCTTTAAAAATATGCCTGACATTCTAGTCAATAGCTTTTATGATGAAAAACATGATGAAGTATGTGCATTTGAAGAGCTTATTGGGTCCCATGGAGGACTGGGAGGTGACCAGACAAAACCGTTTATTTTATATCCTTCCGAATGGGAGGACCCTGGTGATTTGATTGGTGCAGAATCAATTTACAAATTTTTAAAAAAAGAAATAGAGAATTTAAACTCTTGAAAGCCAATAGTCAAAAATCTCTGAAATTTCTTCATCAAAACCTATTGTTTTATCTTTATTTTCAGGAATTGCCTGAGGATGATCCTTATTTAATCTAATTAAAGTAGTGTTTGGATAATTAAAAGTCATCTGCTCAAATGGATATCTTATAATGCCCGGAGTGTTATATCCAACTCCAAGTTCCAGAAATACAATGTTTTTGTCTTCATCAACATGATTTAAAAAATCAGAATATTTACTGTTCATATCATGCCATTTAGCATCTTCAACAAACCTGTTATCAACTCTTAAATTTAAATCCATCTCTTCACCGCAAACAGGACATTTCGGAATTAATTCTGTAGGTATTTTGAAATCTTTAGTATTTTCCACCCATTCAAAGACCTGGTCTTTATTAGAGTATAATTTATCGTGGCATGGCTTGCTGCATTGCAATAGGCCATAATCCCCCTGAGTGGCAAAAATCCTTTCATCATCAAATCCATTTATCCAAAACTGAGACTCAACATTTGTGGTTAATACAAAATAATCCTTATCTTCAACTAATTTCAATAATTTCTGATAAACCTCTGTTTTGCCCACATCATACCTGTTTGCAAAAATATGGAGTGCCCAGTAAGCCCATTTCTCTTCAGATGTTTTGAATGGATAAAATCCTGAAGAGTACATGTCTGTGAAATTATACTCTTTTATAAAATCCTTGAAATATCTTTCAAATCGCTCACCTGTATATTCAATGCCCGCTGCAGTTGAAAGCCCTGCACCTGCACCAATAATAATATAATCCGCATTTTTAATAGCTTCGTAAGCTTTATCTAATCTTTGTACAAAACGTTCCATCTTATCACCTAAAATAATAATCTTTTATAAATTGAATAATCGTCATCTGTAAATACGTTGAAAATCACATGATTTAAAGTGGTTTCATTATTTTTCAAATACTCGCTGACAGTTTTAACGGCAATTTCTGCTGCCAAGTCCTGAGGGAAATTGAATACTCCTGTGGAAATGCAACAAAATGCAATTGAGTCAAGTTCATTATAGCTTGCTATTTCCAAACAGGACTTATAACAGCTTGCCAATGCTTCACAGTCTTCATCAGAAGGTCTTGATCCTTGAGGAATTGCGGGTCCGACAGTGTGAATTACATATTTTGAAGGCAGGTTATATGCTCCGGTGATTTTTGCCTTGCCCACCTTTTCATCCTCATTCTGTATTTTCATTATCGTATTGCATTCATCCCGTAGCTGGACGCCTGCCGCTGAGTGAATAACATTATCAATGCAGTTGTGTAGAGGTATAAAACAGCCTAATAACTTTGAGTTTGCAGCATTGACAATTGCATCAGCTTTTAAGGTTGCAATATCACCCTGCCAAAGCATTAGTTTACCATTGACCTCTTCGATATCCTCAACAGATGTCAAATCTTTGTTTAATGTTTCGTTTGTTAAAAAATCATCCTGAACTTTTAAAAATTCATCAGACACTTTAGAAGGCATTCTAACATTCATCAGTGCACGCAGCAAATTTCTTTTATCATCATAATCCTGTGGAATTTCAATTGACTCTTTTCTTTCATCTATCAAGTAATTAATTAAAAAATCTAATTGTTCGCGTGTATTCATTTAATCCCTCCTAATTTGTTAATAATAATTTATTTTTAGTATTTAAATGATTTTTGTAACTTTTAGGAAACCATGTAACTAAAAAGTAACTAATAAATAATAATTTAATCAAACTATGACTATGAACACCGAAAAAATAGTTTGTCCTGTTGACAGAACTTTAAACCTAATCAATAAAAAATGGAGCATACAAATCATAAGGGATATGTTTTTTGGCAAAAAGCATTTCAAGGAATTTAAAGAGGATAAACCTAAATTAAGCAATAAAGTCCTATCAAATTGTTTAAAAGAACTGGAAGAAAACGGACTTATTGAAAAACATGTTCTGGACACAACTCCCATAACTACAGAATATCACTTGACTGAATACGGCAAATCAATGAACAAAATCATCTATGAACTCGCAATGTTCACATTACATGATGCAAATGACAACAGTTACTCTGACGAAATTAGAAATGATTTGAAAAAAACATTTAAAGAAAAATTAGAGATAAATGATTAAAATGAGAGGTAAAATATATATTGTTGGAATCGGACCCGGTGCAAGCGAATATTTGACAAAAAAGGCTATCGATACTGTCAGGTCAAGTGACTATACCGTCGGCAGCACCCGTGCAATAGACCTGTTTGATGATGTGGCAGGCAAAATTGCTTTTAACGTTAAAGATTTGGTGGATAAACTGGAAGAGGGTGTTCAACTGGCTTGCGACGGCAATACGGTTTCAATATTGTCAACAGGAGACCCTGGTTTTTCAGGTGTTCTAAATACTGTTTTAAGAATTTCAGCTGAAAAGGACTTCCCAAAGGAAAACATTGAAGTGGTGCCGGGAATCAGTTCCCTCCAGCTTGCGGCTGCAAAATGCCACATCCAATGGGACAATGCCAACGTGATGACTTTTCACGGAAGAGAAAATATAGAAGACATCTTGCCGGTTATCAACAATGGAAAAGTGACCATAGCTCTTCCTTCTCGTAAAGTTAAGGATATGGCGCAATTCCTTCTGGACAACGGCGTTGAACCGGACAGGAAAGTTGTCGTGTGTGAGCGCTTAAGCTATCCTGACGAAAAAATTGTAGAGTCCAGTTTAAAAGACATTGCTCAGAGTGAATTTACCTATATGTGCATTATTGTTATATATTAGAGTTATTTACTCTTAAAATTCATTTTAAAAGTTATTTACTATTTAATTTTAAAAATAAAGTTCATATATTAAGTTCTTCATACTTTATTTGTTGATTTAGTTAAAAATTAACAATTAAGGTAGATATTATGAACATGAAAATAAACACCACATGTTTCATTTTATTGCTTCTACTTTTAATAACGGCCGTTTCGGCTGCAGACAATGAAAATGAAACATTAGAAATGATTTCACAACCTGATTCCAGCAAGGATTTATGTAGTGTTAGTGTAGAAAGTAATGACGAACTGCAGAAAACAGATGACGAGAAATTAAGCGAGACAGTCATATACAGCACTCTGATTAAAGAAGGTACAAAGAAAAAAGTTACTTTGAGTGCGCCTAATGTAAAGATGTATTACAAGGACGGCAGCAAATTTACAGCAACTTTAAAATATCAGAAAATGCTAATCGAAAACGCTAAAATCAAAATTCAGATTGACGGCAAAACATACACCAAAACAACCAACAATAAAGGACAGGTTTCACTGAATCTGAATTTGAAAAGTGGAACTTATACTGTTTTAAGCAGCTGCAGCGGAAACAGTGAATTTGAAGGGGCTACCGCCAAAAGTACAGTGACCATCAAAAGTACAATCAAAGCCAATGATTTTTCAAAATACTATAAAAACAGTGCATCATACTCTTCAACATTTTATGATAAAAAAGGAAAGCTCCTGAAAAATACTGCAGTAAAATATAAGCTGAACGGGAAAACCTATTCAGTTAAAACCAGCACCAAAGGAATTGCAAAACTGGCTATTGATTTGAAACCCAGATCATACCCAATTTCGATAATAAACTCCAAAACAACAGAAACAATCACAAAAACTGTCACGATAAATTCTTTAATAGTCAGCAATGATTTAACATTCAGCGAGAACAAAAAAGGAAAATTCAATGTTAAAATATTAAACAGCAACGGTAAAGTCTCAGCCAAACAGAAAGTGACCATCAAGATTGACGGCAAAACCTATACAAAAACAACAAACAGCAAAGGAATTGCAACTCTTGAATTAAGTTTAATTGGAGGAGAATACACAATAACCACCCAATACTCCGGGCTTAAGTCCACAAATAATATTACCGTAAACAAGATTATTAAATCAAGCAGTTTTATCCATACCCTGCTGATACCAACCTATGCCAACATCACAACAGAACATGTCTTCGACTATCCAGGATATACCTTGAAAAGCGGTTTGAATGGGATTATTAAAATGCCTAAAAATGAATTATTCGCCATTCAGATTGGAAATAAAAGCCATATGTTTTCAAATATCCCATTTGACGGGATTACATCAACACTAATAGGTTATAAATACCACTTGATTCCGCTGGATGGCAGTAAAATAATAAGCGACACCGACAAAAGCAAGCTAAAAGGAGAAGGAATAATCATCTCAAGAAGCGGAGGTTTTACACAAATCGATTATCAGTCAAAAACAAGTGATAATGTAGAATTGTTTGGAATTTATGCAGATAAAGGACTTATGAACAGTGAAACATTCACATATATGCAAAATGACAAAATAACCGCAAAAGTCAATGTTTTAACTCAAAGCTTTGACGAATTCGGATTAAGATATAGCCTATCCAAGTTTTACCAAAAAACAATATATGATTTCAATTACAAAAGCTATGATGAAATAACAAATCACAATACCGATTGCATCAGATTCGTCAATACAAATACTCCAGTTACATTTTCATACTTTGGAAAAAGCATTGCAGGTTATGTGTCAAAAGAGAAAATAATTACCAAATTTATTGTTAATGGAAAAGAAGAACTTGAACAGAAAGAGACCATAAGCTACGGATTAGGAGAAAAATATCGAAAAACCGTAGGGTTTGAAGTTCTGCAGGCGTACAGCATAATAACAGAAAAAATCACTTCAAAAACATTGGAAAACTGGGTAAAAAATAATAAGATTTACTTGAACAGGTTTGGTGTGATGAACGCATATGGAATGCATCTGGCTTCACTAGAGACATTCTGGCTTGCAGATAAGTTAGCTGATGAATATTCAAGTGATTTTGGAGTTACATGGAAAAGAACAAAAGCTGCAACAATACTTGGCGGAATAAACCTGGAAGATACTTATCTAAACATTTTAAATGCAGATATGGGAATGGAAGTTAAGGGAAATGCGGACAATATCAATTCATTCAGATTAATAAATTCACTTCAGTTACCCAATATCGAAGAATACTGCTTAGATTCCGTATCATTAAGATATTTGGATTTTACCACAAATTCACAGGACAATATGTACATAGCAATAAACAACAATAAATCCAGTATCGCACAATTAGGAGAAATGCTATACATCTTTTCAGAAGATGGGAGCAACTCAGCAATCATCGTCAACACAACAAGCGGCGTAGCCAGCGTGATTCATGAACACAACAATGCCACATATAAAGGGTCCTCCATTTCAACTGTCTGTGATTGCTGCAGCATTGTTCAACTGGCCAATGACATTATGGGCGGAGTAAATAATGCATTAAACATTTTTTCAAATGCAAAAACTAAAATAAAAGACTTTATGGATCAGATTCACCCCATGAGTAAAATTGCCTATAAAATGCTGACACAGGCAGGAGGGAAAATTTTAACAGGAGTGACAAAAGCAACTTTAGGCATAATCGGAAACATGGTTTTTATTCAGCAGCTTGGAGTAGACTATAGGGAAACCAAAGATCAAAAAGACTGGTATAAATTTATGGACACAATTACATTTACCAGACCTGGTTATCTTCAAAATAAAAAAGTTTACAATATTCCCAATAGTAAAGGAGGATATGATTACCTTGAAGTTAAACTAAATAGTGACTTGAGCCTAGACAGGGACAATGCAATATATATAAGTGATGGAAAATCAAAAAAGTTAAGTAGAGCCGAAACTTATAGTTATTTCAGTGACGAATATTGGTCGCCGATTAATGTCCCAACAAAATATTGGGATAAAAGTTGGACGGGAATGAAATGAACAATAAAGACATAATATTAATAGTAGCATTATTCATCATATTTGGCGTGCTGATTTTTACTACACCATACATTGATGGTCGAATATCCCTAGACATATGGATATTCTTTATTATATTAATTTTTGCAGCAATAATAGTCCGAATAATGATGGCACTTGGAAAAAAATCTAAAAATGAGATAATTGATAATTTTACTAATCAAAACCAGATTATTCAAATATTGGGCATTACATTCTTCATATCAGTCGTATATGAATTAATTACAGGCCATGACTTAAAAATTACCTGGTATTTACTTGGTTTTATAATAATTGTTACATTTTTAGAATGGTTTTTCGAAAAAGAATAAATGGTAAAAAGTTAAAATAATTAATTTATTTTAACTTACTTTTTTAATTTTATAATTGAATAGCTTCCTGAGCTACTTCATCATTGTCTTCATCATCATATAAGATGTGAGCCAATTTTAATAACTTTTCCTGACCTTTAACTTCATCCTTAAATAAAGGAACTTCAGCTATGTGCTGTTCTGGGAACTTTTGGTCAATTAATGCTAAACGTTTTTGCTGCAATTTATGTCTTGAATGGCAGAAATCACAGTCACAGATATCAGGCATTACCTGATTTACAATAACGCTGTCAACGGTTATGTCATATTTTCCTAAAGCTTCCAGAGCTCTTTCGGATTCATAGATTGACATTTCTTCTGGAATTACTACCATTTTGAAGGTTGTTCTGTCAGGGTCTGACAATACTTCTTTTGCCTTGTCGATTTGTTCTTTTGTTCTTTTAAGGTCTTCTGAAGTTTGAGGATCGTCAACTGCATCCATAAATGGCATGATTTTTTTAAGTGCATTTGTTGCAGTTCCGAGTTTTGCTTTAAGCATCATCATTTTACCTACCCAAGAGTCCATAACTTCAGGGAAGGACAATAACCTTAAGGTGTGTCCGGTCGGTGCTGTATCAAACACTACAACATCAAATTCATCTGAATTCATTACACCCATAAACATTTCAAATGCGGCCGCTTCATCTGCACCAGGGGATGATGATGCCATGTCCAACTGGTCGGATAAAAAGTCCATACCCAATAAACCGCCAGAATCATCAGGGTTTGCTGCTTTTTGAGCTTCCAGTTGTGCCTGTTTTTGCTCCATTGCAACATCAGGGTCAATTTCGACAGCAAATAAGTTTGTTTTGATTTCACGAGGATAACTTCCGATAGGAACTTCCAAAGAATCAGATAATGAATGAGCAGGATCAGTTGATACAATTAAAGTTTTTTTACCCTGTTCAGCTAACCATAATGCAGTAGCAGAGGATACTGAAGTTTTACCAACACCACCTTTACCACCAATAAAAATGAATGTTGTTTTATCCTTATTAAATTTAAAATAATCTCTAAATGCCAAGTAATTTACCTCCTTAAATAAACTTACTTTTAGTTACTAAATGTAATTTTAATTTTTTATAGTATATATATTTACTTATTCTCAAAATTAACACTACCAACATTACAAGTAGAGGTTTAGTGCCGAAATTTATAATCACAAAAAAAACTTTGATTAAATTATCACATTAAAAAATAGCAATATAATCATTAAACCTAATGAAATTAAACTAAATTTTTTCATACCTTCAATTCTTTTTAAGTCAAATGGCAATATTTTATTTGCAACATCAGGGGAGAGAACAAAACATTCTAAAAGTAATGCCAATACAACTAAAATTAAATCCATATTCAAAAATGAACCCTTAACAAATATATCTTTTAAAAAATTAGTTAAAGAGACACCTAAAGGCCCTGAACCCGCAGTAATGCCTAAAAACCAATAAAAAATAGGATGATATCCAATATTACCTCCACCATACACTGAACCGTTGTTTTCATTAGAGTATGCATTTCTTCTTAAAAGCATGAATATTCCTGGAAAACACACTGCTAAAGCAAATGCAATGGCATTATATAATCCATATTTTAAAGCCGCACAGAAAAAACCCCATGATACTAAAAATGACGATACAAATAAAAATAAAATTAATCCCTAATTAGTACCTTGCATTAAATCGGAGGAAAATAATTGGAATTTTTCATCAAAAAAGTCACGTTTGTATATTAAAATAGTAAACATGGTACCGACAATAGTAAAACCAGTCATAGACAGCATGAAATCGGATTTGAATAGCAATTTTAATAGTAATGAAATAATGACACTCAAGCAGATGCATTCTATAAAAATGCCCAACGAATAATATTTAAGTTCTTCATCGTTCAAATACACCCATTTTGTCCTCATGATTTCTTTTAAACTTTTGTCCATATTCCTCATGCAATATATTATTTACATATTCTATATAAAACTATTTTAATTGAAATTCCAAGTGATTTTTAGCCTGTGTTATTTCATAAAGTCGCACTTCAAAAATATTTATTATTAATGAAATTGAAACTAATTATATGTAAAAATAATCTTTGGTGAATATCATGAATAGATTAGAAATTGCTCAGGAGTTTGCAAAGACTGTAAATTCAAAATATATCCTTAAAATCATTTTGTTCGGATCCGTTGCAAGATGTGAGGATGGTGAAGATTCAGATATTGATATTTTGATAGTGTCTAATTTTCCTGAAAAAATCGAAGAACAAATCGATGATGAAGTTGCCTGGATTATGCATGAAAAAAGTGAATTAATTTCCGCCCACATCATGTC
Source organism: Methanobrevibacter sp. (assembly GCF_015062935.1). Classification (NCBI taxonomy): domain Archaea; kingdom Methanobacteriati; phylum Methanobacteriota; class Methanobacteria; order Methanobacteriales; family Methanobacteriaceae; genus Methanobrevibacter; species Methanobrevibacter sp. Next base: position 55,335 of record NZ_SUTM01000003.1, read on the forward strand.
TGAAGACAGATTCAAAAATACTCAACATTTTTCTTTTTTAAGTAACGTTCTTTCTGAAGGTGTTGAAATTGGATGAAACTCAAGCATTTTTTGATAAATCAAGCAAAAAATTAACTCTTGCAAAAACAGCTTATTCTATGGAGGATTATTCGGATGCCGTTAGCTTATCTTATTATTCCATGTTTTTAGTTGCTAAGGCGTTAATTCTTAAAAAAGGAATTAAACCTCCTAAAACTCATGCAGGTTTAATTCATTTATTTAACACACATTATGTCAAGGAAGATGAATTTCCCTATGAAAAATATAAATATTTAGCATCCACTCAAGCACAACGTGAAACAGCAGATTACGATGCCATCGATGAAATTGATGAAAGGATTGCTAGAAAAAGAATCAAACAAGCTGAAGAGTTTATTAAAGAAGCAGAAAGATTCATATAATTTATTAAAGTAGTTAATCTTACAGTAACTACTGATTTTATATCTTCACTAACAGCAAAAAAACAAATTTTATTACCGACGATGACAGTATTTTATAAATTGTCTGAAAATAGTAACCTTATGATTTTCCATAATCACACTTTAGTACTAAATGTAATTTTAATTTTTTATAGTTATATAAAGTTAGTTATTTTAGCAAATATTGCAACCTCAACCACATTATTTTTCATGATTTTTTTGTAAGACCAGTTTAATCCCACCAATCACAGGCCAGGAAATTAATTATGTGTTTTTCGTCAATTCCTTCATAATCATGATGTTCATGAATGTTGAATCCGAAGTTATGAGCGAAAAACAGCTCACCTCATCAGCGAAAATCCACAGGAGTTTTTGAATACTTTCATTCAATTAGTATCGCCAATCAATTTTATAATTAATATGACCCCGCCCAATATTTAACATAGATTAAAATATGCACGTATAAATTGTACAATCTTATTTATATCAATAAAAATATATCCATTTGTACAATTCATGGTGAAAATATTATGCATATAGTAATAATCGGTGCCGGTGCGGCAGGTTTGACACTGACATCCAACCTAAGAGATAAAAACAACGAGACAGAAATAACCGTATTTACAAGAAACGAAGAGATTGCATACTCTCCTTGTGCCATTCCACTGGTGCTTGGAGGATCTGTTGACTCATTTGATGACATAGTAATGCATGATGCAGATTACTATCTAGACAAAAATATCCAGATACACTTGTCCACCGATGTGACTGATGTGGATTCATTCAAAAAAATCATAACCTACAAAAAAGATAGCGATACCGAAACAATGACATATGATAAGCTTGTGATTGCCACAGGATGTGAAACTATACCCCCTGAATTTGAAATCGAAGATATGAAAAATATCCATTCTCTGGCAAACATTGCTGACGGAAGAGCTATCCAAAAATCAATTGAAGATAGCGAAGATATCGTATGATTTCGGATGCTGATATTTCATCAAAAATAGATATTCTGTCATTAATCATTTCAAATGACATGAAATGCTTTGAAATCATTCAAAAGGAATTTTCTTATACCCCATCATTGACAACTGTTGTAAATCCTCTGGTTCAAGTGGCATTGAAAGTTGCCAAAAAGATTGATAAATAGTTTTCACTGGCATTTGATGGTCTGCCAAGTCATATCAAAATTTTTCTCAAAAATTAAATCAATATCTGCATCCGGAAAATTTAACCAGAAATATTGAGTTCCCATATACAGGATATGCAATGAATCTACAATGTTTTCGGTTGAAAAGTCCTCGGAGATTTCATTTTGCCTTTTGCCCTCTTCGACAAGATCTGTTAAAAATATTTTAATATCATTTTCTGTTTGTGAAATTATCCTGTTGACGTCATTATGGGCATGACCTATTGAGGTTAAAAGAAGAATTACACTGCTATAATTGATTTTTTCATTGATGCTTTCAATTTCCACACCTTTAATATAGTGATGTAAAATATTGAGCAATGTGTCATGGATTCTGTCCTTTGATGAACCTTCAAGAATGATTTTATCAAAATCGACTTTAATATAATCCACCATATACTTTTGAAGAATTGCTTCAAATATCTCGCTTTTATCTGAAAAATAATAATATATGCCGCCTGTTGTCAGTCCGGTATAATTTCGAATTTCACTAATTGAAATATCAATTGATCCTTTCTCCAATATTAGTTTTAGTGTTTTTTCAGCAATCAAGTCTTTGGTGTTCATCTAACCGCCCGTGTTTAAGTTATTCTGTGAATTTTATCTTTTCCCATTCCAAATCAAAATTATCTTCGAAGTCCTGAATCATATCATCAATTAAATATACTTCCCATTTATATTGAATTCCCATGTACATGATAATTAATGACTCTACAATGTCTTCCGTTGAGAAGTCCTGTCTAATTTGTCTGTTTTTTTGACCTTCCTCAATAATTTCTGTGAGAAAATCCCTCAATTCCTTTAGAATACAATGAGTATACTCCCCATAATTTTCATAAGCAAATCCCTCTCCGGTTAAAACCAGCAATACTGATCTGTAGTCTATATCACCATCAATAGATTCAATCCTGATTCCGGTTTCTTTTTGCCTGAAAATTTCAGCCATGACATCATGGATTTTTTCTTTTGCATTACCATTTATCTGTCTGAGCGTGTCTATATTGAATCTGTAATAATTCATATAATATTTTTCAATAAGTTCATCGTATATTTCTTCCTTATTTGAAAAATAGTGATATATTCCACCAATTGCAATTCCGGAGGATGCACTTATTTCTCTAATAGAAATGAGAGAGTCTTGTTTTTCTATCATTAATTTTAAAGTATTTTCTAAAATTAACTGTTTTGTATTCATACATTAAACAATTTATATTTTATAGTTATTAAATGATATAGAGAACGAACGTTCGGTTGAAGTGTAAAATTAATTTTAAGAACAAACGTTCTGTTATATTGGAAAATAAAAACTAAATTTATAGTTTTAATTCATCAAACAACAATAAGTTTATAAAACAATAAACGGAAAAATATTATTGAGTAAATTTTTTGAATGAATATTCTATAATTACTTACAAATTTGAGGTATTTTAAAATGAAGAAAAAAACGATAGGGATATTGCTGATAATCCTTGTATTGTTTATAAGTATTGGCGCAATTTCAGCGGCTGATGCTAATGAAACATTAATGGAAGAAGTCAGCGATACCGAGATAGCAGTGACTTCTGTTGCTGTTGACGAAGACAACGCTATTTCGCCGGAGAGTGAAAGTGGCGGAGATGTTGAAATTAATGTAACTGATAGTCGAGATGAAAAATCAATTTCGAATGAGGTGAAGGTAACTTCTAAATCAAATGAGGTGCTTTCCGCTTCAAACGATGATGTGCTTAAAGCCGACACAGACTGTTTTTGGTGGGCTGAAAATAATGAATGGTTCGAAGATTTGCGTGACGCAATGGATCATATTAAAGATAGTTCTAGTAAAACAGGAACAATATATGTTAACGGCGGTACATACACCGAGCTTGACAAAGGAACATGTGGGGACATATATATTCATTTTACAAGTGCGGCAACAATAACAATACAGCCGTTTGATGGTCAACAGGTTATTTTCGACGGCAGTGTTAAGGAAGATTATTACCTGTTTTGGTTAGACCATGCAGACTTAAAAGTCACATTCAATAACATAATATTCAAAAAAGGACATGCAACAGCCAGTGGTGGTGCTATCGAAGTTGCTCACGGACAAGTGACATTGAACAACTGTATACTGACTGAAAATGAAGCCCTTGATTATGGTGGAGCTGTAAGTGTGGCCGATGCTGGAACATTCATAGCCAACAATTGCCGGTTCATAAATAATTGGGCGGAAGACGATGGTGGAGCTATCTCCTGTGAGGATGACGGTACTGTTCAACTTAATAATTGTTATTTTGAAGGCAATAAAAAAATTAAAAATGGTGTCGAAGAAGAAAACGACTTCGGATATGAAGATGGTGCAAGTAAGCCTGGAACATGGATTTTTAACGATTGCCTATTTAAAGGACATGGTTCCCTTGAAATTGAAGTAGACGCTCCAAATAAATCAGTCACAATAACTCCTAGTGTTACAGATGATGTAAATACTGTAGTTTTATATAAAGATGGTTATTATTATGAAGAGCAATCTTTTGCTATTCGCCCTTATGCTGAGTTCAATGACTTGGATGAAGGAACATATACTGTTTACCTGATAAAAGATCCTGATAAAAGATACGAGTATTCTGGAAATACTTTTACTATTATAGAACCTTATTTTGTTTTAGATGATAAAGATGTATTTGAAACTTTAAGTGCTGCGGTTAATGCTATTCCTAATGGTGGAAGTGGAGTAATTACTGTTGAAGCCGGAACTTACAATGACACTGATAATTTTAACATAGTCATTAGCAATAAAATAGTAACAATTATGCCTAAAGATACTGAATCTCTAATACCGGTTACTTTTTCAGCCCTTTATGAAAATTATCTGTTGCATGTAGCAGGTTCTAATGCTCAACTCATTTTGGAAGATATAACTATTACTGGTAAATTTTCAATGTATGCATTATATATCAATTCTGGTTTGGAATGTTCTATTACAGACTGTGAATTTAATAATATTAAAAATTCTCAAAACCAACCTGGAACTCCAATTAATGCTCAAAATTCAAAATTAGAAATAAATGGTACTACTTTTGAATTAAACGGCCAAATTAGCTTAATGAATACTGTTGTAACTATAGATGACTGTCATTTCACTAGCAATACTGGCCGTCAGGGCGGAGCAATTAATGCAAATCCTTCTTCAGATTTAACTATTACAAACTCAGAGTTTACCCGTAATGATGCAACAACTGAAGGTGGTGCAATATATGCTACTAATCTTAAAATTGAGGACAGTACATTCATGCTAAACACAGCTGAAACTGGAGGAGCTATCTATATAACTGACAGCAGCGACAGACTCGTTAATATTACCTCCTGTGTTTTTGATTCCAATATTGCAACTAATCAGAGAAACATATTCTCCAAATCACCTACAAGGAAATTTGATTTACAGTTTAATGAATATGATTTGAATTTAGCAATGAATGAAAAAGATGCTTCATATGGCGCAGATTATATTCTTAATGGTGTTTTTGACTGGGGTTCAAATTTAAATAATACTGTAACCCTTTTATCCGGAACCATGGATGATGAAAATATTTTCGGAGAAGTGCTTACTGTTGAAGATAACAAATTTAATATAAATCTTGGAGTGCTTAGCGGTGGAACACACGAATTAGCCATGGAAGGAATGTATACTCAGGGAGACAGTAATGACCATTTCTATACTCACGTATATTATTCTGATTTAAATGGAAACGAATTCTATCTAACAAACCCTGCATATCTAAAAGTAGTGATTGCAAAAGCTAAAATATTATTGAATCTTGAAGTAAAAAATGTATTAATACCTGAAATACCTGTTTTAAATGTTTATGCTAATTGGGATAATAATTACACAATTTTCATCGGAAATAAATATTATAAGCTTGAAGTTGTAAACGGTAAAGGTAGCATGCAGCTGACCGGTCTTGATTTAGGTAATTATTCAGTTGTTGCTATGCGCGATGCTGATGAAAACTTTGATCTTGCCATGAATTTTACTACTTTTTCAGTAAGTAAAACCTACAGCAACTTCCTCGTCGTAAGTACAAATGTGGAATATGATACTTTAGCACAGGCTGTAGCCAATTCCGGCAATGAAGATACAATATATGTTAAAAACGGCACATATAAAGACACAAAAGTAGTAATATCCAATAAGACTTTAGATATTATTGCACTGGAAACTGTGGTCTTTGATGCTCAGGGCAGCGATGCGAATTTCATAATCGTAAACAAAAATGCTGAAGTCTATATTTATGGTATAGCATTCAGAGGAATTCACAACAGAAATACAAATTATGGAGCTATAGTCAATCACGGATATCTTTCACTAGATTCATGTAATTTTACAGATAATAAGATTACAAAAACATCATTTGCTGGAAATGGTGGAGCAGCTATATTTAGTGACGGAGAATCACTGGAAATTGACAACTGTAATTTCATAAACAATGTCGCTCCTTTAAAAGTAAGTACTGCAGCAGTCACATCATTGGGTTATGAGGATATTTCAATCACAGATTCCAAATTCATAAACAACACTGCACGTGAAGGAGGAGCAGTTCACTTTAAAAACATAGCTCAATTTGAATCAGCAATCTATTCATGTGATTTTGAACAGAATACTGCTGTTAAAGGATCTGCAATATATGTTGGAAACAATTCAAGATATGCCTCTGTAAGTCTATCTAATTTCGTTAAAAACAACATCAAAAATAGTTTAGGAGAAAAAGCCCAACTTGAAGGTGGAGTAATATATGTCAATGGAAACACTACCGAGGTAACAATTGACATAGGATTATCCAACTTTGAAAACAACGCCAACAAGGATGTGGACGGAGGAGTCTTATGTCTTGACGGAAGTTCAAATGCATTCATTGAAGGCTGTACCTTCAATAACAATAGCGGTAAGTTGGGTTCTGCAATTTTAATCAAAAACCCTAATAATGAAAAACTCACATTGTTTATAGATAGCAGTTCATTTACAGATAACCATGCAACAACTGGAGCTGTTGCAACCTCTCCTAAAGTTATAGCACTCATTGAAGAGTGTATTTTTATAAATAACACTGGAGAAAACAGACATGTTTACAGCAACGGATTTACCGTGGCTCATGATACTGTTTTTGAAGTTAGCGATGTTAACTTAAAAGCGTCAACTGTTTCATATGGTAATGACTCAATAATCAAAGGTACAGCAGATCCTGGTGTCAATATCTACACATTAGCAAACTTAACCGTTTCTGGTGAAAATGTCACCGCAGAAATTAAAAACAATGCATTTACCTATAATGCAGGTGTATTGAATCATGGAAAACATACCGCTGTTTTAAACAATATTGTAGATATGAACAATAATACCTACTTGATGGACAGCATAAGCATAACTTTCAAAGTTAACCGTATAGGCATTGAATTAAATGTTTCTGTTGACAATATTACCTATGGTGAAACCCTGAACATCATTGAAACATTGCCTTCCACTGCTTCAGGTAGAATAAGTTATCAATTGAATGGAAAAGAATACACAAAAGATGAACTCGAATCATTGAAATTAGATGCAGGAAAATATAGCCTAGTAGCTACCTACAATAATGAAGATTACGCACCTTCATCTTCCACCATCAATTTTGAAGTATATAAAGCCAATCCGACCATTTCTGTAGAGGATGTGGAAGTAGAGGATAATGGTACCGTTATTGTAAACATAAAAACAAATGTTCCATCAATCTATACAATAGAAATTGGAGATTACAAAACTGATAAATATGTTAACGGTAGCAGAGCTGTTGAAATAGATAAAATATTTGAACCTGGAACCTACACAATCAAAGTCACTTCACAGGAACGTGTAAACTACAAATCAAATTCCACTGAGGCTACTTTGAAAGTCACTAAAAATATTCCAGTAGTCACATTAAGTGCCTCCAATAAAGTCACATCTCCAAATGAGGCTATTGTCGGTGTTTCAGCTCCGGAAAATGCAGTAGGAAATATCACCTACACAATAACAGATTCAAATAAAAACATTGTTAAAACCCTAACCCAATCCTGCAGAGACGATTTAATCGTTTCCGATTTGGATGACGGAGACTATGAAATCAATGCAATATTTGAAGGTGATGATTTATACTATTCAACCAGCAATATCAAAATGGCTCCATTATCCATTATGAGGTCCGCAAGTAATGTAAATATTCTCAGCGAGGATGAAGATGACTATGATGATGAATATTACTATCCATTCATATACCAGGAAGATGAAGATTCAGATTATGAATATTATGAAACCCTGGAAGAAGCAATAGATGCGGCTTCATTAATGGGAGGAATCATTACAGTTAGAGGAGGAACCTATTATTACGAAGATGGAAACGCCGGTATTGATATTGAAGGGGAAGCTGAAATAACAATCAGAGCTTTTGCAGGCGAAGAGGTTATTTTTGACTGTCAACATGAAAGTGACTTCCTGTATTTAACATATGATACTGAAGTAGAGATAATTGAGACAGCTCCACCTATTCCTATTATATATACCACAGAAGGACCTACAATTACACTTGAAAACATTACCGTAATCAACGGATATGCCAACAGTGATGGTGGAGTTATCGAAATGGATGCAGGTACTTTAACATTGCTGAACTGTAATTTCTACAATAACGAAGCTGAATATGGTGGAGTAATATATATCGGTTCAGTTACTTCAGATCAGGATGCAGATGTCATTGCAGTTAACACTACATTTATAAACAATACTGCAAGATCTGAAGGTGGAGCAATCTATATTTCAGAAGGTCTTGAACAGTTCGTATCCGCATCATTTTTAGGATGTACATTTTTAGACAACTACCAAGGTGAAGATGATGAGAGAACTATGAATTACTTTGCTGGTGATGCTGCTGATGAAATAGTTAAGAAAGCTTGTATATTTAACGCTAAGGATACAGTAACTTGGTCAATGGATAAAATCAACCAGACAGTAACTGTTATCGGTACATCTACTGATGTCTTCGATTCAATCGTTTTATTGTACTTAGATCATATACCATTATACTCAATTTACAATAACGGTTCTCAAACATTTAATGTCACTTTCGAGGATGTAATGGGCGGAAACTACACCATAGGTGTAATGAATGACCATGACTTAAATACATATATCTTTAAAGATGCTTCATTTGAAATGAGAGTGCCAAACTTCATCATATCCGCAGATGAGGTATATGAAAACTTAACTGATGCTATTGGCAATGTTACAGATAAGGGTATTATTTATGCAAATGCAAATTATCATATTGATGAGAATATGGAAATTGACATTACCAAATCTTTCACACTTACCAATTTCAGAGACCGTATGGTTGTTTTCGATGGAAACAGCACAAATTGGTTCTTTACAGTGGCTGAAGGATGTAATGTTGTAATTGAAAACATTGAGTTTGTTGATGGAGGCATAAAAGATCATGCATCAATTGAAAATTACGGCAGTTTAACACTTAAAAACTGTACATTCACAGCTTTTGAAACCGAATCAATCATATACAATTCAGGTTCCTTAAATATAATAGACGGTGTATTTTCACTTAATTCCATTAATAATGCTATTGTTTTAAATGATGGAGAATTATTCATCGACGGAGCTGAATTCTCAAGCAATGTCATAAATACAAATTCTGTTGTGTACAACAATGGAAATGCAGAAATTGTTGCTTCCAATTTCACAGAAAACATCAATAATGGAAATGGTGGTGCAATATATAACAAAAATTCATTAACCATTAAAGACACAGTTTTCAATGAAAATGAAGGTATAAATGGCGGAGCTGTTTATAATGAAGGTACATTAGAAGTCTTAAACTCTACTTTTGAAGATAACACTGCAAACGGATATGGCGGTGCAATTTTCAATGACGGTGAAGCAAACATAGCTAATTCATCATTTAGCGGAAGTTTCAGTGCAAAAGACGGAGGTGCCATTTACAATAATAATATGCTGATTGTGAATAATTCCACATTAGTTGCAAATACCGCAACAGGCAATGGTGGAGCAATCTACAACAACAAAACCTTGAAACTTGCAGAATCCTTCTTTGGAATTAACTTCGCTTATGAGCTTGCAAACATTTACAATGCAGGCGATGTTCAAGAATTCGAGAGAAACACATTCGATTTCTATGATGTGATATTGTATGTACCGGATGGAGAATACGGCATTCCTACAACAATTACAGGCACACTTGATCCACAATTCAACATGGACCTTCAATTAACATTACCTGGATTTGTTAACTATAAAGACGCTAATGTCACAATTACAGACGGCATATTTGAATATAATACCGGCGTTTTACCAAAAGGCGCTTATGACGTTATATTAAATGAAGTCATTTATGATAAAAACGGCAACGTTTATTATGGTGAATCAATTAGAGACAGGCTTATCGTAAATAAGGCGAATGTCTACATCAATCTGACTGTAGATGACCTGATTCTTAAAAATTCAGATATTGGTACCCCTGTTTTAAAAATCAACGCAAGTAAAAACGGAACATTCCAGCTTCTGTTCAATAATAGGCTTTCAACTTTCACTATTGCTGACAGTCAAGCTGAAATAACATTGGACAGTGTTGGAGAAGGAAACTACAGCGTAATGGTTGTCCGTGAAGGTGATGAAAACTATAACGATGCAGCAAACGGAACCACATTCACTGTAAGCGAATATTTAGGCAATTTCATTGTCAACAGTACTGGTGCAAAATTCGACACATTAAATTTAGCTATTCAATTCTCTAGAAATGAAGACATTATTTATGTAATGGAAGGAAATTACTCTGGTCCTGCTAATGTCGGACTGACTATTTCAGGCAAAAAATTAAGCATAATTCCAATAGGTGTTGTTGTATTTGATGGAAGCTACACAAATTCAGGATTTTTGACTATTGATGAAAACAGTGATATTACCCTCGAGGATATTGTAATTTCTGGATTTAAAGATAGAGTTCTTCACAATAAAGGTAATTTGACTGTTGACGAATGTACTTTTGCCAATAACACTTTAGATTTGACAGGAATTATATATAGTGAAAATCCAAGTGGAAATTTAAAAATTGTTGAATCAGGATTTTATGACAATAAAGTATGTCAAATCATCTATAGTCGATCTAACATTATCATTAATGAAACTATATTTGAAAACAATACACCATTTTTAGTTTCTGGCGACCTGATTGAGATATTCTCAAGCTCTGTGAAAGTTATATCAACTGAATTTGTTGAAAACACATTTAAAGGCGCCGGTATTTTTCTTAACCGATGTACTGATGTTCACATTAATGCTGAATTTTACAATAACACTCTAGAGCAAGCCATTTTTTCATACTCCCATTACGGCTTAAATATTGAAAATTCCACATTCACAGGAAATACTTTTGACCATGCAATCTATTCAGAGAATAGCCAGAATACTCAAAATATTAAAGGTTCCACATTCACAGACAATACTGTTAGAAATGTTGTTTATAGTGACGACGATAAACTATATGTTATTGGATCCACATTTTCTGCTAACACACTTTCAGGCAATGGTACATTATACCTCATAACAAAAGATGTTACCATCGATGACTGTTTGTTTGCAGAGAACAAGGCAGACAACTATAGAAACATCTATAGTAGCTACAATCCGAAAATCTCCAATACAGTATTTGATGCTATAAACGTTGATTATAATGTTAGTGACATTGACTATGGACATACTGCAAAAATTAATGGTACTATTGACATAGGTACAAACTTCGACTTCAATGTCAATATAAACATTAACAACAATGTCATTTCAGTCTACGCAGTTGACAATAAATTCGCCTGCAGTTTAAGAGATTTAACAGGTGGAGACTATGATGTGGTATTAAATGCACAAAACAGAGATTCAAACACATTTGTATTTAATCAAATAACCAAAACATTCACTGTAAATCGTATAGATCCTGGATTAAAAGTTACAATATCCAATATTACTCAGGGTGAAAAATTAGAAGTTAATGCAACACTCATCAATAATGCTACCGATAAGATTCTCTATCAATTGGATGGAAAATGGTATAACAAGACTCAGCTTGAAAATCTCACATTGACCCATGGTAACTATTTAGTTGCAGCATCATATGGTGGAAATAAAAACTACTATCCAGTTGGTATACCAATTTATGTGGAAGTTGACAAAATCACTCCAAAAATAACTGTAAGTGATGTTGAAGTTGACTATGGTGAAGATATTAAAATTGATGTATCTGCTGATATTGCGGATTATTATACTGTATTTATAGACAATGGTTACAATGAATCAGTTTCATTATACGTTGATAATAATGCAATATTTACATTCTCAAGTGCAAACTTCAAACCTGGTAGATATGAAATCAAAGTTTATAAATTTGAAACTGATGATTATAATGAAGCATTTGCCTATGCTAATTTAACAGTTAATAAAGCTAAAGGATTCTTCAATTTATCAAAAGATTTAATTACAGAGGGTGAAAATGCAACCATTAATGTGACAGTTCCGGTCAATGCATATGGAAACATTACATACAAGGTATATGACAGCAATATGAATGTGGTTTACAATATCACACAATCCTGTCTGGAAAATCTTGTTGTTCCTGATTTGGCTGCTGGACAATATATTGTCACAGGTACTTATGAAGGTGATGATTACTACACTGCTAACTCAATAGTCAATTCTAGCTTCATCTTCGTCAGAGGAATTGTAGATGTAAACATTACTGTATCCAATACAACTTATGGAGAAGATGTCACTGTTACTATTAACAGTAAAGTTGATGGTGACTATCTTGTTTATGTTGGAACTGAAAAGATGGTGGTTACTGTTATAAACGGTACTGGAAATGTGTCTGTTTCTAATTTAACTGTTGGAAGTTATGCTGCTAATGTTACTATTGTTGATGGTAAATATTCAGCATTTAACGAAACAGTATTTAACGTGACTCCTAAATCCGTTTCAGTTATTGTTTCTGTTGAAGATATTTTCTATGATGAGGATGCTGTTGTTTTCGTTTATGGTGAAGTTGACGGCGAATACATTGTAAGAGTATATGATCAGAATTACACTGTAAATGTTGTTGATGGTACCGGAAATATTACCCTTTATGATTTGGGTCTTGATAAAGATATTTTAGTTTCTGTAACAATTGTTAACGGTAACTACACTGCATATAATACCACAACATTTAACGTAAATAAATTCAGTACTCCAATTGAATTGGATGTCGCAACTGGAGAAAACAATGTGACAATGACTGTTACTGTTAATGATGCAGCAACCGGTCTTGTCAAATTCCAAGTAACTGGTCCAGAAGAATACACTCTCTATGTCGATGTAATTGATGGTAAAGCAGTTCTTGAAGATATTCTTGAAACTGGTGATTATACAGTAATCGCAACCTATATGGGTGATTACAGACTTAATACTAACATCACTTATGAGGATTTCACTATCAGAGGTCACATTAAGAAGGATACTCCTATTTCTGCTAGTGCTGAAGTGGTCGGATACAGAGTTACAGTGACTGTGAATGTTGATGAAAATGCTACTGGATTTGTACGGTTAGCTGTTGGTGGTACTGTTGCTAATATTGAAGTAGTTGATGGTGTTGCAAAATTAACTACTAATTTACTTCCAAATAGTTACTTTGTTGATGTAACTTATCTTGGTGATGATGACTTCAATATGAACAGTACTAGTGTGTCATTTACTGTAACAGAAATTTCCAAGGAAAATACCACTATCGATCTTAACATTATTGCTGGTGAAGACACTGCTTTAATTATAGTTGATTTGAATAAATCTGCAACTGGTTTGGTAAAATTCTATATGGTAGGTAAAGAAACCGGTGAAGAATATACTATGTACATGGACGTTATAGACGGTCATGTAGAAACATTTACCAACAGCATCGAACCTGGAAACTACACCGTAGTTGCAACATACATGGGTGATTCAGTATTCAACACCAACACTACATCCAAAGACGTTGAAATCCTCGGACACATAATGAAGGACACTCCAATTGATGTAACTGTTGAAACCAATGCAAATAGAGTCACATTAACTGTTAAAGTTGATGAAAACGCTACAGGATTTGTTGAGGTCAAATCTGGTCTCAGCGTATCCAATATTGCATTAGAAAATGGTGAATCTACATTAACAATCACATTGCCTTACGGAAGCTACACATTAGATGTAACTTACCTCGGTGATGACAACTACAATAAAAACTCCACCAAAGCAGAATTCACACTTGTAGAACCTGCTAAGGAAAATACTCCAATTTCATTAGACGTTGTGACTGATGAAAACAATGTAGAAATGACCATTAATGTTGATGAAGCTGCAACCGGCCTTGTCAAATTCCAAGTAACTGGTCCAGAAGAATACACACTCTATGCTGATGTTGTTAATGGTAAAGCGGTTCTTGAAGATATTCTTGAAACTGGTGATTACAGAGTAATTGCAACATACATGGGAGACAGCAGGTTCAACACCAATATTACTTCTGAAGAGTTCACTATTGCAGGCCATATTAAAAAGGACACTCCTATTTCTGCTAGTGCTGATGTGACTGGTAACAGAGTTAAATTAACTGTTAAAGTTGATGAAAACGCTACAGGATTTGTAAAATTGACTGTCGGTGGTACTGTTACTAATATTGAAGTGGATAATGGTATCGCAACATTAACAACTACCCTGGTGCCGGGCAGTTACTATGTTGATGTAACCTATCTTGGTGATGATGACTACAATATGAACAAAACCTCTGTGACATTCACCATAGTTGAGGCTTCCAAGAAAAACACTCCTATTAATCTTGACATCGATGTTTATGAAGATGCTGCATTGGTTATGGTTGATGTGGATAAATCTGCAACAGGACTGGTTAAATTCTATATGGTAGGTAAAGAAACCGGTGAAGAATATACTATGTACATGGACATTATAGACGGTCATGTAGAAACATTTACCAACAGCATCGAACCTGGAAACTACACCGTAGTTGCAACATACATAGGAGATTCAGTATTCAACACCAACACCACATCCAAAGACGTTGAAATCCTCGGACACGTAATGAAAGATACTCCAATCGACGTAGAAGTTGAAACCAATGCAAACAGAGTTACATTAACTGTTAAAGTTAATGAAAACGCTACAGGATTTGTTGAAGTCAAATCTGGTCTCAGCGTATCCAATATTGCATTAGAAAATGGTGAATCTACATTAACAATCACATTGCCTTACGGAAGCTACACATTAGATGTAACTTACCTCGGTGATGACAACTACAATAAAAACTCCACCAAAGCAGAATTCACACTTGTAGAACCTGCTAAGGAAAATACTCCAATTTCATTAGACGTTGTGACTGAAGAAAACAGTGCGGTAATGACCGTTAATGTTGATGAAGCTGCAACCGGCCTTGTCAAATTCCAAGTAACCGGTGAAAAAGAATACACACTCTATGTCGATGTAATTGAGGGTCAAGCAGTTCTTGAAGATATTCTTGATACCGGCGATTACACAGTAGTTGCAACATATATGGGAGACAGCAGGTTCAACACCAATATTACTTCTGAAGAGTTCACTATCGTAGGCCACATTAAGAAGGATACTCCAATCACAGCATCTGCTGTTGTGAATGGTAACAGGGTTACATTGACTGTAAACGTTGATGAAAACGCTACCGGATTTGTAAAAGTAACTGTTGGAAGTACTGTTACTAATATTGAAGTAGTTGACGGAACCGCAACACTAACAACTGTCTTGGTGCCAAACAGTTACTTTGTAGATGTAACTTACCTTGGTGATGACAACTACAATATGAACAAAACCTCTGTGACATTCACTATAACAGATATTGCCAAGAAAAACACCCATATTGATCTTAACATTGATGTTTATGAAGATGCTGCATTGGTTATGGTTGATATAAACGAATCTGCAACAGGACTGGTTAAATTCTATATGGTAGGTAAAGAAACCGGTGAAGAATATACAATGTACATGGATGTTATAGACGGCCATGTGGAAACCTTTACCAACAGCATCGAACCTGGAAACTACACCGTAGTTGCAACATACATGGGAGACTCAGTATTCAACACCAACACCACATCCAAAGACGTTGAAATCCTCGGACATCTCATGAAAGATACTCCAATCGATGTAGCCGTAGAAACCAATGCAAACAGAGTCACATTAACTGTTAAAGTTAATGAAAACGCTACAGGATTTGTTGAAGTCAAATCTGGCGTAAGCGTATCCAATATCGCATTGGAAAACGGCGAATCCACATTAACAATCACATTGCCTTACGGAAGCTACACATTGGACGTAACTTACCTCGGTGATGACAACTACAATAAAAACTCCACCAAAGCAGAATTCACACTTGTAGAACCTGCTAAGGAAAATACTCCAATTTCATTAGACGTTGTGAGTGAAGAAAACAATGTAGTAATGACAGTTACAGTAAATGAAGCTGCAACCGGCCTTATCAAATTCCAAGTAACCGGCGAAGAAGAATACACTCTCTATGCCGATGTTGTCAATGGTGAAGCGGTTCTTGAAGATATTCTTGAAACCGGCGATTACACAGTAATTGCAACATACATGGGAGACAGCAGATTCAACACCAATATTACATCTCAAGAATTCACTATCGCAGGCCACATTAAGAAGGATACTCCAATCACAGCATCTGCTGTTGTGAATGGTAACAGAGTTACATTAACTGTAAATGTTGATGAAAACGCTACAGGATTTGTAAAACTAACTGTTGGAGGAACTGTTACCAATATTGAAGTACAAGATGGTGTCGCAACACTAACAACCGTATTGGTACCAAACAGTTACTTTGTAGATGTAACTTACCTTGGTGATGACAACTACAATATGAACAAAACCTCCGTGACATTCACTATAACTGATGTCGCCAAGAAAAACACCAATATTGATCTTAACATTGATGTTTATGAAGACACCGCTCTGGTTATGGTTGATTTAAATAAAGCCGCAACCGGACTGGTTAAATTCTATATGGTAGGTAAAGAAACCGGTGAAGAATATACTATGTACATGGACATTATAGACGGTCATGTGGAAACCTTTACCAACAGCATCGAACCTGGAAACTACACCGTAGTTGCAACATACATGGGAGACTCAGTATTCAACACCAACACCACATCCAAAGACGTTGAAATCCTCGGACATCTCATGAAAGACACTCCAATCGACGTAGAAGTTGAAACCAATGAAAACAGAGTTACATTAACTGTTAAAGTTAATGAAAACGCTACAGGATTTGTTGAAGTCAAATCTGGCGTAAGCGTATCCAATATTGCATTAGAAAATGGTGAAGCTACATTAACAATCACCTTGCCTTACGGAAGCTACGCATTAGATGTAACTTACCTTGGTGATGCAAACTACAATAAAAACTCCACCAAAGCAGAATTCACACTTGTAGAACCTGCTAAGGAAAACACTACAATTTCATTAGATATTGATACTGTAGAAAACAATGTGACTATGACTGTTACTGTTGATGATACTGCAACCGGCCTTGTCAAATTCCAGATAACTGGTCCAGAAGAATACACTCTCTATGCAGATGTAATTAACGGTAAAGCAGTTCTTGAATATGTTCTTTTAACTGGTGATTACACTGTAGTTGCAACATATATGGGAGATGACTGGTATAATACCAACATTACTTCTGAAGATTTCACTATCGTAGGCCATATTAAGAAGGACACTCCTATTTCTGCCCGTGCTGATGTGAGTGGAAACAGGGTTACATTGACTGTGAACGTTGATCAAAACGCTACAGGATTTGTAAAACTAACTGTTGGTGGTACTGTTACTAATATTGAAGTACAAGATGGTGTCGCAAAGCTAACAACTGTACTGGTACCAAACAGTTACTTTGTTGATGTAACTTACCTTGGTGATAACAACTACAATATGAACAGAACCTCTGTGACATTCACTATAACAGATATTACCAAGCAAAATACCGATATTGATCTTAATATTGATGTTTATGAAGACACCGCTTTGGTTATGGTTGATATAAACGAATCTGCAACAGGACTGGTTAAATTGTATATGGTAGGTAAAGAAACCGGTGAAGAATATACAATGTACATGGACATTATAGACGGCCATGTGGAAACCTTTACCAACAGCATCGAACCTGGAAACTACACCGTAGTTGCAACATACATGGGAGACTCAGTATTCAACACCAACACTACATCCAAAGACGTTGAAATCCTCGGACATGTAAAGAAAGATACACCAATCACAGCAGATGTTGTTGTTGATGGCAATAACGTGATGATTACAGTTACTGTTAATGAAAATGCTACAGGATTTGTTAAATTCACAACAAGTGGTAGCGACATATTTGCTGAAGTCAAAGATGGTAAAGCTATTGTAACTACTGTTCTTCCAGCCGGAAACTACACAGTCGTTGCAGCATACCTCGGTGATGAAGACTTTAATGGTAATGAAACTGTAATTTCATTTAGCGTAGCGGAGGGTGAAGAAACTGTTGTAAACATTACCGTTCCAAAAGACCTCAAGGAAGGAGATAATGCAACCGTTAAAGTTGAAATCCCTGGTGCTACAGGAAACGTTACTGTTATTGTTGACGGAAAAGAAACTGTTATTGAACTGGTTAACGGCAGTGCTGAAGTTCCTATCAGCAATGTTTCTGGTGGTGAACACGATGTTGTTGTAATTTACTCAGGTGATGATAAACACGCTTCTGCTTATCAAGCATCTACATTTAATGTTGCTAAAAAACCTGAAAAACGAGGTACTGAAATTTTAGCCAAAGACTTCACACAATATGCTTGCGAATACTATGAAGGCGAAAGAGGCAGAAATTTCACTTTCCAATTGGTTGATTTAAACGGAACCTCACTTGCAAACAAAACAATCTACATCGGTTATAATGGAGTAATATTAAACAGAACAACTGATGCAAACGGTTATGCAAGTGTCCAGATTAATCTGAAAAACGCAGGCCTCTACACATTTGTACTTGTATTCTTGGATGATGATAATTACAATGCATCTTTGGCTGTACAAAAAATAACCATTAACAAGAAAACTACTTCAATAACTGCAAGTGCAAAAACATTTAAGGCAACTGCAAAAACCAAAAAATACACAGTGACTTTAAAAACCATCAAAGGAGCATCCATTGATGGAAAAACTTACTTGAAAGCAGGTAAAAAAGTCACATTGGTTATTAATGGAAGAATATACACTGCAAAAACCAATTCTAAAGGAAAAGCAACATTCAACATTAAATTGACCAAAAAAGGTATATTCACAGCTAAAATATCATTTGCTGGCGATGTAACCTACAAATCAACAACCAAAAAAGTAAAAATAACAATTAAATAGAAGAGATCACTTTCTCTTCTAACTTTTTTTTTAAGATTTATTTTTTGAATTAGTAATATTTAATCTGATTTTTTAAATTTCACCGGGTTTTCGGCCCAATAATAATATACATATATATTGCTTCGTTGATAAATATTGTATTGTATATTTGATTTAATTTAATTTTATTGAAATGGAGTTATTATTTTTCATTAAAATTGAACATTATAAATATCTAGCATGTAAAATCATGTTTTTTTTTTCATAATATGGAGATTTAATATGAAGGTTAAAAAAACAATAATCTTGCTGACGCTTGTCGTTTTTCTCGTAAGCCTTGCAAATGTATATGCAGGTGAAATGGATGATGCACTGGCAAGTGAAGATGCAAGTCAAATCGAGGTGTCCTCAACAGTCGAGGATAACCTCCAGGCAAGCGAAGAAAATGCTATAGTGGAACAAACAGGTAATCACTATGCAGATAAACTTTCAAGCTCAGGGGAATTTGATGAGCTTCAAAAATTAATTGATAATGCTTCAGACAATGGCATAATCAATCTTGAGCATAATTACACCTACGCAGTAGGTACAGACACTATAACTGAGGGAATAAGTATAAGCAAGAACTTAACAATCAACGGTAACGGATTTGCAATAGACGCACAGGGCAAATCAAGGATCTTCAATATTGACGGCGGCACAAATGTGCTTTTAAACAATATCATATTCACAAACGGATTCACTGAGGGCAACGGTGGAGCAATACTTGCATACGGTAACGTGAATATTGCCAGGTCCAGTTTCATCAACAACACTGCCGTTGACGGTGGAGCAGTTGAGAGTTTCAACGCTAAAATGACTATTTCAGAGTCATACTTCACCTCCAACAATGCAACAGAGTATGGTGGGGCAATCTATAACTTCAATAGTGACGTTGAGCTGAGTGATTTATATTTTGAAGACAACTATGCAACACAGTACGGTGGAGCAATATATAATTTCCGTGGAAATGTCAATGTTACACAATCACAGTTCACCCGCAATGCTGCCGGCAGTAAGGGCGGTGCAGTCTTAAATTCCTTTGGCAGTGTAAACATTGCTGATGCAAACTTCAGCGAAAACACTGCAGCTGAAGGTGGTGCAGTTTACTTCGCTAGTGCGGATAATGTGACAAATTGTAATTTTATTAATAACACTGCAGGTAAATCCGGCGGAGCAGTATATGTTGATGAGGTTTACAATGCTTCTAAAATCGACTCAACATTCATTGACAACCATGCAAATAACGGTGGAGCAATATACTTCAACGGAGGAATAAGCAATGTCACAATCGGCGGAATTTATATAGGCAATGTTGCTCAAAGAGGCGGAGGTGCGATATTTGTGCGTGGAAAATCCATGAACAACAATTTCACTGCTGATTTTATAGCTAATGAAGCAAGAGCTGCCAGCGGAGGAGCAATATTCATTTATAATCAGGCTGACAACAACACATTTGAAGGCAGTTACTGGGACAATTACGCTATCTACGGTGGAGCAATCTTTTTCTACAACAAGGCAAACAGTAATGTGTTTAACAGCGAATTTACAAATAACACTGCTAAATCCTGCGGTGGTGCAATCTTTTTCTACAACACTACTGATGGAAATAACTTTACAGGTGATTTTACTGCTAACAATGCTTTAGGTGAGGTTGATGAGAGTGTTGGAAACGGTGGTGCAATAACATTTAAGGACACTTCATCCAACAGCATATTCACATGTGACTTTATAAACAACACTGCTAATTTGAACGGCGGGGGCGTAAACTATCGCCAAACTCCATACAACATTACATTCAACAGCAATTTCATAAACAACACTTCCCCTAGAGGCGGAGGAGTTAATTTCTTCGAAACATTTGAAAATGTAATATTCAATGGTGATTTCATTGGAAACTCCGCAGTCAAAGGTGGTGCAATCGCTGCTGTTGACGGTATTATTGACTGTGTTATATTCAGCGATAACCGTGCTGAAGAAGGTGGTGCAGTTTACATTAACGGTACCGGTCAAGTGTCAGACTGTATTTTCACCAACAATACTGCAACTGATGAGTATAGTGGTGGAGGTGCCGTCTACATCGGTTCAGGTAAGGTGACTAACAGCATTTTCATATCCAACAGGGCAACCAGTGCCGGCAGTCTTGGAGGCGCAGTATTAATTAAAAATTCAGCTAATGTGACTGGCTGCAGCTTTGAAGATAACTTCGCAGGCTTTGGCGGAGCTGTCGCAGATGAATTTAATGTTAATGTGAATAATTGTGATTTCACAGCTAACCGAGCATCAGTTGAGGGCGGTGCTCTCTATATGGGTTCAGGTAATATTGTAAATTCCAATTTCGCCAACAACAATGCAAGTGATGAGGATAGTGAAGGTGACGGTGGTGCTGTTTACGTTGACCGCAATGTTACTGTGGTAAATTGTAATTTCACAGGCAATAAAGCTTATAGGGGTTCTGCAATTTACTTCTGGGTTATTGGGGATTTCAAATACGTCAGGTCCATTTCCCATTCTACTTTCCTGAACAATAGGGCAAGTATTGATTCTTTATCTCCATTTACTTTAACAGTCAATGAAAATAATATTGAAATCGCTTTTGAGGGTTACGACAACCTTTTAAATGCAATACTGTCCAGAAAGATGAGTGATGTCAACATCACAAACGTTACCTACTGGGGAGCTAATGGTGTTGAAAACACAGGGGATGCCACCATTGTGCCTGCCATGTTATATACTGAAGCAGGTCAGAACGTCACAGTTTCAGGTCTTGTTAACTGTGAGCCTCTAAATCTCAGTGCAGTTACAAATGGGGAAGGCAAAATTGTTTTAAATATTAGCGCAGAGGATAATTATTTCCTCACTGTTCGCCACGACGCAGATTCATACTACTCTGAAGGTGAAAAAACATTCACAAACATAGCTTTCAATGTGAATGTTGTCTCTCAGACAACCTCAAACAGGACTGTTAACCTTACTGCAGAATCCAATATTTTAAGTGAAGTCATGCCTGGTAACTTGGTATTTATATTGCCGAACGGCACTCAGATTAATGCGACTTACGGCGGTAACGGTACCTGGTGGGCAATGCATACATTCGATGAATGTGCGGTTTACAAAGTCAATGCAAGCTATGTCGGACTGGACAATGTAGCTGTTAGGAATGCGACTGTTACTGTTTTAAAAGCACTTTCTAAATTTTCAGATGTTGTCGTAATGGGTGGTAATGTTACACTGACTTTGTGTGATGAGAACGGAAATCCGATTTCAGGCACAAATATTACATATGCTATAGACGGCGTTTCAAATGCTACTGTCAGTGACGATAACGGATCATTTGTTATTGTTGCAGCTTCCGGAGCTGAAATATTTGTCGATTATGCAGGCAGTGATGATTATGTCGGGTCTAATATTACAATTAAATTGACTACTCCTCAAAGACAGTCTACAGTTATTGTAGGAGAAGACTTTACACAGTACGCCTGTGACTATTATGTCGGTGAGAGAGGTAAAAACTTCACAGTACAGCTTACAGATGTGGATGGTAATCCTCTATCAAATAAAACAGTTTATATCGGCTATAACGGCGTGACCTTAAACAGAACAACCGATGCAAACGGTTTTGCAAATGTTCAGATTAACCTCAAAAACGCAGGTCTTTACACATTTGTTGTTGTATTTTTAGATGATAATGACTACAACGCATCCATGAAAGTATTTAAAGTAACTATCAACAAGAAACCTACTTCAATTTCTGCAAGTGCAAAGACTTTCAAGGTCAGTGCAAAAACCAAAAAATACACAGTTACTTTAAAAACCATTAAAGGAGCATCCATTGATGGTAAAACATACCTTGCATCAGGTAAAAAAGTAACTTTAAAAGTCAACGGCAAAACCTATACTGCAAAAACAAATGCCAAAGGTCAGGCAACATTCAGCATTAAAATAACCAAAAAAGGCAAATTCACAGCAGTAATCAAGTATGCTGGTGACAATACATACAAATCAGCATCCAAAAAAGTTAAAATAACAATCAAATAGAAGAGACCCTATTCTCTTCTAAACTTTTTTTATTTTAAAGTGTCGACAGATTATTTTGATAGTGCCAGGATTTTTTCTTATTTTTCTTGGACATATTTTACTTTAACGTTAACGTTTCGGTTTTTCAGGATGATTTTTTACGAGGATATATATCACGACCTAAAAACTAGTCGGGTTTTGATGGATAATAACACATCTGAGGAAAGTAAACACATCTCTGAGGCACATAAAAGCACTATTGAAAGTTTAAACTATGCTAGAGAGGATTTAGATATTGCCTATTCTAAGTTGAAAGAGACTAACTCTAAGTTAGATAAGACAAACTACGAATTGGATAAGACAAACTCCAAGTTAGATAAGACTAATTCTGATTTAGACAAGGCAAACGAAAAATTCGTGATTTGGAAGCTGAAGTGAAAAGGTTGACTGAAGAATTGAATTCTAAATAGATTGTTAATTTTAGAAGGTTATGTTTAACTCCTTAAATATCTTTTTTCGAAAGTTATTTTTCATTTAACTTGAAAATTCTGAAAGTGTTGTCCTTTTATTTTAATTGAATCCTACTTTTTTATTATTTCCTTCAATGTAATTTACTTTAACGTTGACGTTTCTGTTTTTTTAATATGATTTTTTATGAGGATATATATCACAGACTTAAAACAAGCCAAGTTTTAACATAGCGGATGTTAAAGTACTTTAAAATCAGTTATCCCATTTTGAAAAGTACCATTTTCCATCAATCTTTTCAAAATCAACTGTGGTATCCAATGTCCATTTGCCGTTCATACCATAAACCTTAGCGGTTAATGTGACATCAGCAATCAATGTCGGCCTTTCATCATCATCCCATAGAATTGTCGGATCAATGATTTCAGATTTATAATAATTCAGAGTTCCATCCATAATTTCACCTATGAACTCCTGTTTAGTCTGCTTTTTGCCTGACATATGGATAAGCTCATATTTTTCAGTTAAAATCTCGTTCAGCTTAGCTTCATCCTTATCAATCAATGCCTGCTGAAATTCCATAAACCTATCAATAATCTCACTGTCAACATCTGAAAATGATTTTTTAGAAATAAGTTCTACATCTGACATAATATAATTTATTAATTAATAAGTACATATTATTTTATGTATAAATGATTTAAGTTGGTGAAACTATTAGCATAATTCCAGATATAGACTTAGAAAAAACAAAAATAAACCTAGTTGAATTCATCAAATCCAAAGTCAGCGAGTCAAAAACTGATGGAATTGTCGTTGGTTTGAGTGGAGGAATTGATTCTACCCTTTCAGCATATCTGGCTTGCGAAGCATTGGGAAAAGAGAATGTATTTGGACTTGTATTGCCATCCGCTACAACACCAACTGAAGATACAGAGCATGGCATTAAAATAGCGCAAAATTTAGGAATCGATTATAAAGAAATAGCTATTGACGGCATTTTAAATGAGTTTTTATCAATGACACAACTGGAAGAAAATGCCTTGGCTATCGGCAACCTTAAGGCTAGAATCAGAATGTCAATCATTTATTATTATGCAAATCAGAAAAATTACCTGGTCAGTGGAACAGGCAATAAAAGCGAAATTCTAATCGGTTATTTTACAAAACATGGAGATGGCGCATGTGACATGGAACCGATTGGAGATTTGTACAAAATTGAAGTTTTCAAATTAAGTGAATATTTAGGCATTTCCGAAGCAATCCTTGAAAAGCCTCCCCGTGCAGGCCTGTGGAACGGTCAAACCGATGAGGATGAAATTGGAATGAGCTATGATTTACTTGACCAGATTCTTTATTTATATACGGAAAAAGATTTAAAAGATACTGAAATAGCTGAAAAGTTAGATATATCAGTTGATGACGTTGATATGATTATTACAAAGATTATTAGGAGCGAGCACAAAAGTAAAGTTCCTGAAAGCCCTAAAAAAACAATATTATGATGGTGATTTAGTGAGCGAAAATATAGAAAAGAAATGGCAGAAAAAATGGGCAGATGCAAAATTATTTGAATCAAACCCTGATGAACGAGAAAAACTATTCATTACAGTAGCATTTCCATACCCAAGCGGAGCTATGCATATAGGTCACGGACGTACCTACACTGTACCTGATGTTTATGCAAGATTTAAAAGAATGGAAGGATACAATGTACTGTTCCCGATGGCATGGCACGTTACAGGAGCTCCCGTTATTGGAATTGCTGACAGGATTAAAAGAAAAGACCCTTGGACCTTAGATTTATATGAAAGAGTCCACGGAGTTCCAAAAGAAACCTTGCCACAATTAGAAGACCCTGAATTTATTGTAAAATACTTCTCAACCGAATATCATGAAGTAATGGAAGATATGGGTTATTCAATTGACTGGAGAAGGGAATTCAGAACAATCGATCCGACATATAAAAAATTCATAGAATGGCAAATAACCACATTATATGAAAAAGGATTAGTTCAAAAAGGAGAACACCCTGTAAAATACTGTCCGAACTGTGACAATCCTGTCGGAGACCACGACCTGCTTGAAGGAGAAGGAGTAGGGGTAAATGAACTTACACTTTTAAAATTCAAAATTGACGATAAAGTTTTAGTAACCGCTACCCTCAGACCTGAAACCATCGTCGGAGCAACAAACATCTGGTTAAACCCTGATGTGGAATATGTTCTTGTCAATGCAGAAGGAGAAAAATGGGTAATTACAAAAGAAGCTCACTACAACTTATCCAATCAAATAAAAGATTTGGACATCATTGAAGAAATTGATCCTAATGATTTAATAGGTAAAATGGCAACAAACCCATTTACAGGCGATGAATTGCCAATTTTCCCAGCAAGCTTTGTAAGTGCATCATACGGAAGCGGAGTCGTATTTTCCGAACCTGCTGATGCACCGGCAGACTACATTGCACTTCAAGACTTAAAAAATAACGATGAATTAATTGCAAAATACCATCTGGAAGGAATTGTCGAAAATGTTGAACCGATTCCAGTATGTACCCTTAAGGGATACGGTGAAATTCCGGCTGCAGATATCATCGAAAGATTAGGAATTACTGACCAGAACGATGAAAAGTTACATGAAGCTACCAATGAACTGTACAAAGCACAGCACAGTAAAGGTAAAATCATAGACTCCATTCCGGAATTCGGTGGAATGAAAGTTCGTTTTGCCCGTGAAGAGTTAAAAGAAAAACTTATTGCAGACAATATGGCAACAATCATGTATGACTTTGCTGAAAGGCCGGTGGTGTGCAGATGCGGTAACAACTGTGTTGTTAAAATCATGGACGACCAATGGTTCATGAAATACGGTAACGAAGAATGGACTGAAAAGACATTGAAAGTTCTTGAAGGCGAAACAATCATTCCAAAAGAACTCAAAAGCAATTTCGAATACTACATTAACTGGTTGGATGATTGGGCATGTTCCAGAAAAGTCGGACTTGGAACAAGAATGCCTTGGGACAATCAATGGTTAATTGAACCTCTAACAGACTCAACAATCTACATGTCATATTATTCCATTGCAAAATATCTAAGAGACATGAATCCTGAGGATTTGAACAGAGCATTCTTTGATAAAGTATTGTTAAACAAGGATTCCGGAGACATTACCGTACCTGCAGACAAGGTTAAAGAAATCCAAGACGAATTTAACTATTGGTACCCTCTTGACTGGAGATTATCTGCAAAAGACCTTGTAGGAAACCACTTAAGCTTTTTAATGTTTACCCACAGTGCAATTTATCCTGAAGACAAATGGCCAAAAGGAACCGTAGTCTTTGGAATGGGTCTTTTGGAAGGAAATAAAATGTCTTCCTCAAAAGGAAATGTAATTCTCCTAAAAGATGCAATTCGCGATTACACAGCTGATGTTGTAAGACTCTTCCTGATGGCTTCAGCCGAACCATGGCAAGACTTTGACTGGAGGGAAAAAGAAGTTCTTGGAACCAAAAGAAGACTTGAATGGTTTAGGGAATTTGCAGCTAAAGTTGAAGAAATCAAAGGTTCCAAACTAGACTTAAGCAACATTGAAGAAGTCGAGCTAACAAGAACAATTGATTTATGGATGATTAGTCAGTTAAATGAACATGTTAAAAAATCAACAGAAGCTTTAGAAGTCTTCCAGACAAGACAGGCTTTACAGGATTCACTGTTCCTGCTTAAAAAAGATGTGGATCATTACTTATACAGGGTCAAACATTTACTTGACGCACAGGACCCTGCAATCATATATGTTCTGTCAACTGTGCTTGAAGCATGGATCAGGCTCCTGGCACCATTTACTCCGCACACTTCAGAAGAGTTATGGAGCACTTATGGCGGAGAAGGATTTGTAAGTGAAGCTGCATGGCCTGTAGCTGACGAGACAAAAGTAAGTCCTGAAATCGAAAAATCAGAAGCCCTGGTTGAAAACACCATTAAGGATATTGCACATATCAAACAGATGGTTGGGGACGAAATCGAAAAAGTCCATATTTACCTTGCTCCTGATTGGAAATGGGACTTGTACAAAATTGCCGATGAAGTTGGAAAACCTGATATCGGTCAGATAATGGGCAGAGCTATCGCAGCTAATATTTACGATGACAAAAAAGAAATAGCAATGGTGGCTAAAAAAATCGGTAAAGAAATTACAAAAACAAGATACATCGGTAAAATCGATGAGGAAGCTATTTTAACTGATGCACTTGACTACATCAAAGAAGAATGTGGAAATGAAGTAATAATACACACCGATGATTCTTACGACCCACAGAATAAGGCAAGAAACGCAATGCCATACAAACCAGCTATTTTTATGGAATAATTAACTTTATTCCACTTTTTTATTTTAGAAATTGGAATTATAATTTTTCAGGAGTTATCTTTTAAAATCAATACAGTCATATCGTCGAACTGTTCTGTGCCTTTAGAGAACTCGTCGATTTTATCAAACAGCAAATCAATCTGATTATAATCGTTATTGTTAAAGAAGTCTATAAGGTTCTCTTCGCCATACATTTTATCGTCAATACTTGTTGCATCAGTTATTCCATCAGTAAAGACTACAAGTTCACTTGAAAATGGAATTTCCTCACTGACAAATTCAAAGTCTTCCATAACTCCCAGAACCAATCCGTTGTTAACTTCCAATAACCTAAATTCCCCATTATCTTTAATTAATGGAGGATTATGTCCTGCATTTGAAAATGTTATGGTTTTTTCGTTTTTATTATAAATTCCCAGCCACAATGTTATAAACATCATTTCAGGATTATTCTCACATAACTGATTGTTGAGCATATATAATACTCTTGAAGGGTCTCTTTCATTTTTAATTATCTGCCTTGCTACTTCCTGAGTAATGACTGCAAGTAATGCTGCAGGAACACCCTTGCCTGATGCATCACCAATTATAAGAGCCAAATTATCTTCATCCAGCATATAGTAATCAAAAAAGTCTCCACCAACCTCCTTAGCCGGTCTGGAAGAACCTTCAACGATGAAATTATCAGTTTCTATAGCCTCTGTTGGAAGCCTTGCCGCCTGGATTGTGGTAGCAATATCAAGTTCGGCCTTGATACGCTCCTTTTCACCTTCAATTTGTGCAATATTATCAATATAGCGATTATTATAATTAATCAAATCAGTGTAACTTCTGGCCAAAACCCCAACTTCGGTAGGTTCATCCAGATAATCAGAATATACCTTTACCAAACCGTCTGACTCGATTTTTTCACCTTCACTGACAAAATCTTCAATTTGGGAAAAGTCCAGCATAGGTCTGATAGCTTGTTTTTCAACAACCCTTAAAACTGCAAGTGAAGGAATCATGAACAGCAAAAGTAAGATATCTGTAAGTATAAATGTTGAAATTACTATTTCCATAAAACTTAACGGCAGAAAGTCATCAACAGCCATTATCAGCACCTGGTCAAATGCCAGTATGACACTAATCATCAGCATGAAAAAGATTGAAAGCAGAAAGATGTTCATAATCTTTTCCGGAATGGAATCATCCCGTATCGGAGATATTTTAGATGTAAACGGCTCAAATAGACAAATGCCAATTAAAATAATATATACAACTGTCTGAATAATACAAAAAATACTGTTTTCAGAAATGCTGAAAGGGTCTAAAAGGTCAAATATTACTGAAAAAATCAGCAAATAAAATGCAATCTTGAAAAAGTTCATGCTGATTTTCTTTTTAGAAGTTTTAGGAACATAGACAAAATCAATTTTCTTTGAAAGCCACATGCCTATAATTCCAACAACAAATGATGAATTGATATAGTTTAAAAAGTATCTAATACCAATTGTGGCATTCTCATAACCCACACTTGAATAAAGCAGAGAATATATATTTTGATGAATAGATGAGTATAACAATCCTGTTCCGACTACAATGGCTAGAAACAGCAAAAAGTTTGAAGTACTGTTTAATCTAGGTTTTGTAATTTGAGACCTTTTTCTATAATCTTTATACCATAGCTTAAAACCTAAATAAGATACGAAAAAACCTACAATATTAGAAAAAACAGCAAAATCAACTGGATAACCTCTAATAAAATCTGAAATCAGGTTTCCAAAAGAAGCCCCCAATGCACCATATGGGCCGAAAAGCATACCTGAAATTAAAAGCGTACCTATATGGCCATTTATTCCCTGACTGACATTTCTGGAAGAGGACAAATAAAAAAATCCTAAATTAATCAGGACCATTAAAATAAACGGAATAAATATTTTTTTTATTTTATCATTCATTATTTCACTGTTTTACTAATTTTTAAAAACATTCTAATTTAGTTAATAATTCCACCCATCAATGAAAAAATTTTAATTAAGTATAATTATTACTGTTAAATTTATTTTTTTTCCATAAAATAATTTTTTAAACATTGAAATATAATAATTAAATATAGAAAAACCCTCCGGTGACATTACATGGGCAAATCATTTATTGCAAAAATTGAAGAAAAGATTTTGAAATTTACAAAACCTGATTATATGACTTCACAGGAAAAAATAGATTCATATCTACTTGAAAAATCAGAAAAACCTGAAGAGACTGTGAAATCCTCTTTTAAAAGCACAGATTTTAATGGAATGCAAGTCTTTACCTTTGGAGAGAAGAAATCTAAAAACACCATTCTTTTCATTCATGGCGGAGCATATGTGAATGAAATTAATTATCAGCACTTCATTTTCTGCAGTTTAATGTCAAAAAGACTTGATGCATATGTACTTGCACCTGTATATCCTCTTGCGCCGTTACATGAAGCGGAAGAAAGTTATGAAAAAATTACAGACCTGTATAAACATATGCTTGATTTTGACTCAAATATTACTTTAATGGGCGATTCTGCCGGAGGAGGATTTATTTTATCATTCTGTCAGTTCATCAAAACAATCAGCCTTCCCCAGCCGGAACATATCATTACATTTTCCCCATGGGTTGACATTTCAATGAGCAATTCACCCTATGATGATGAAGACGATCCAATTCTCGGAGAAATCGGCCTTAGAGAAATCGGCAAATCATGGGCGGGAAAACTGGACACCCGGGATTATAAAGTCAGCCCGCTTTTTGGTGATGTATCAAATCAGGCCCCCACACTTATTTTTGCAGGAGATAGCGAAATATTTTATAAGGACATCAGGTTATATGTTGAAAAACTTAAAAAAAGCGATGTTGACGTTAGATTCATAACAGGCGAAGGACTCTTCCACATCTATCCCCTTTTCCCTATACCTGAGGCAAAAAAAGCGTTTAAAGAAATAAAAAAAGAGATAATGGGTTAATTATCTCATATACAATACAAATTTACCAAGTCTTGGGATTCTATAGATAATAACTGCCGCAGCATAACTGAATACTACTAATAAAACCCAAAGAATTAAAGCTTTAACAGGTTCTGTGAACGGTAAATAAACAATGAATGGCAATAATGGGAATCTGAATAAGTTATGTATCAGAAATACTGCAAATGAATATTTGGATAAAAATTGAACACCCTTATAAGCCTTGACTGTTTTCATTCTTGAACATAACTCAAATAATGCAAATGAACCGGTCAAAATGAATGGGAATTCATACCAGAGGAAAAAGTTATATCCTCTTAAAAATGCATAGTACTGGAATCCTACACAAATCAGGAATGAAACGATAGCTAAAAGCGCCATACTTTTAGAGGAATATTTCTTGAAGTAATCTTTTTTAACCAGATATCCTAAAAGGATGTATATTCCATAAACTCCTCCACTGAAACCGAGACAGTATTGAATATTCACATTTTGAATACCGTTCATGTCTAATAATGTTGTAATGAATGGAAGCATGAATGCTAAAAGAGCAAATACTATTGTTGCATTGTTAATTGTTTTAGTATCATAATGTTTAAGGGCACTTGTTACGAATGGAATTGAAAGATACATTCCAATAATCATCGGCATATACCACATATGGGAATAGAACAAGTTTCCAGCTTCTGAAGGATTTACAGCATCATAGAATACTGTAATGAACTGTAAACTAAGAGCATACATAGCAGACCAGATTACGGTAACTATAATTAAATCCCTTACATTTTTTGTCCAGAATCTTTTAACCTTCTCATCATCATAAGTCCTGTCCAACAACAGATAACCTGTAATCATTAAAAAGAATGGAACACCAATACGTCCAATAAATAATGCAACGAATTCAAAAATTCTTGAAGTAAGTGTGAAATTTAGAATAGCATCAGAAGAGATTATAAAAATACCATCAGATGCATGAACAAACAATACGGTTAAAATTGCTATTGCACGTACCAGATCAATCCACTGAATTCTAGTTTTACTCATTAATTTTCACCAAAATTATATTACAATAGTTAATATTATGTTTTTCTAAAAATAAATATTTTGAAAAAAATAAGATACAATGGAAAAAAAATTGGATAAAAATTAAAAAAAGTTATAATTTTCTAGCAAATACAAGATATCCGCTATGACCGACCATACGGGTTTTTGGCCTTACTCCCTGAGTTCTGACCTCCAAACCCCTCTCCAGGATTTCAATGATATCAATATCATAAAATCCTAATTTCTTGGCAATCCTATAAGATATTTCAGCCTGGTCAATATACGGAGCATAGACACATAGCCATCCGCCAACATTCAATGATTCCTGAACATCTTCAAATATTTCAAACGGTTTCGGCAAATCAAGAAAAACCAAATCAATGTTGTCCTCATCAATTCCGTCCTTAATGTTTTGATTTTTAACAGTGATGTTGGTAATTCCAAATTTTTCAATGTTTTTGCTTGCAACCTCAGCAAAGTCTTCCCTAATTTCATATGTGAAAACTTCACCTTCCGGACCAACGACATTTCCGAAATTAAGGGCTATGGCGCCGGCACCGGTTCCGGCATCAACTACGCGTGATCCTGCACCCAAACCTGTATGGGCTAAAACCTGTCCTATGTCCTTTTGAAGAAGTATTGAACAGCGCCTGTCCATTATGTCTATGAAATCGTTAATGTTAGGTTTCATGATTTTAAATGTGTGGTCAAGATGGCTTTTAACCTCATCGCCAACTTCAGCATTATCCAATACATCGGCTTTGACAATGCCCAAGTCACTTTGAAATTCCTCTCCAGGTTTTAAAACATACTTTTTACCACGTTCATCTAAAATCATCTTCATATTTACACCTAATTTTCTAATTCTGCTAATCTTTTTACTCTTTTTAATGAATCTGGGTGAGTGGAGAATAATTCCATAAGCCCATTTTTCTTGGAAATTTTAACATCTGAATTAGCTAATCTTCTCAGTTCCTCATCAGTTATTTTTCCGTCTCCGTCAAAGTCGATTTGCTGGAAATCAGTGACATCGTTTCTGGCATTATTCACGTCATTTACAAAGAATGCCCTGTTGGTGTTTACCTCATCAATTGTTTCCTTGCTGCATCTTGCTGCACCGTAGGATAATTTGTATAATGCGGACACCAATGCTGCCGGACGGTTTCCAAATTCGACACTGGCCTCATCGGCATAGTATTCACGGGTTCTTGAAATGAACAATACCAGTAACTGTCCTACCAAGTAGAACACATAACCTAAAATTCCGATTATGAAACCGCCTCCATTCTCACTATCTCCTGAAAACATGAAAGATAATGCAATGTAATAACAAATCATTGGAATAACACTAACGGCTGCAGTCACTGCCATGTCATTATGTTTTATATGACCCATTTCATGACCCAATACTGCCCTTAGCTCATCATAGTCAAGCAAACCTAAAATCGGACGAGTAATAGCAATATGACCGCTTCTGCTTGTTCTACCATAAGCAAATGCATTTGGAATATTGATTTCAGATAATCCTATTTCCGGTTTAGGAACACCAGCTTCCTGAGCAAGTTCGGCAATCATCTTATGAATATGAGGCGCTTCCGCTTCGGACAAAGGCCTTACATTCATAGAACTTTTAACCAATGATGGTCCAAACCAATACTGTAAAAATACGATTACTAAGCTCACACCGGCGTATAGTCTCCAAGTACCTACTCCCAAATATTGAGCAACTAGAAATATTAGGAAGTAGATTATTGAAAACATTAAAACAGATGTGAGAATCATTCTTAATCTAAGTTTCCATGTGCCTCTCATTTTTAACACCTTTAAATTTTGAAAATATTACTAATCAAATGCTCGCTTTAATTATATATTTATAACTTTTCATATAATAAAAAAGTTAATCAAAAAATAATTTAATTACATAATACATAAATGTTACTAGTAAAAAAATGGTGATTAAATGAGCGGACCATGGGTAGAAAAATATAGACCACAAAAGTTAGAAGACATTGTAGGACAAAAACAAATCATTACCAGACTTGAAAAATATGTAGGCGAAGGAAGTATGCCTAACTTAATGTTTACAGGACCTGCAGGTGTTGGAAAAACAACAACTGCACTTGCACTTGCAAAATCAAT
This sequence comes from Methanobrevibacter sp., assembly GCF_015062935.1. NCBI lineage: Archaea > Methanobacteriati > Methanobacteriota > Methanobacteria > Methanobacteriales > Methanobacteriaceae > Methanobrevibacter > Methanobrevibacter sp. The sequence continues at coordinate 89,535 of NZ_SUTM01000003.1, forward strand.
TTTAGGAGAATACTGGAGAAACAATTTCTTAGAATTGAATGCATCCGATGCCAGAGGAATTGATACAGTAAGAGAACGTATTAAAGGTTTCTGTAGATTGAAACCTGTTGGTGCTCCATTTAGAATAATATTCCTGGATGAAGTAGACAACATGACAAAAGATGCTCAGCACGCTTTAAGACGTGAAATGGAAATGTATACAAAAACCGCTTCATTTATTCTTTCTTGTAATTACTCATCAAAAATCATCGATCCTATTCAGTCAAGATGTGCAATATTCAGATTCGCACCTATAAAAGGCGAAGAAATAGCTGAAAGATTGAAATTCATCTGCGAAAGCGAAGGTTTCGAATATGATGAAAAAGGTATTGAAACTATTGTTTATTTTGCTGAAGGAGATATGAGGAAATCAGTTAATGTCTTACAGGCGGCAACTTCAGAAGGTGAAGTAGTTAGCGAAGAATCAGTTTATGAAGTAGTTTCAAAAGCAAAACCTCAGGAAATTTCCAATATGATTAATAAGGCTCTTGTAGGTGACTTTTTAGCGGCCAGAACATTGTTAAGAGAAACTATGGTTTTACAGGGTACCAGCGGAGAGGACATGGTTACTCAAATTTATCAGGAAGTCTCCAAAAGAGTTGTTGAAGGCAAAATGGAACCTGACTTTTACATACAATTAATAGAATCAATCGCAGACTGTGACTTTAGAATAAGAGAAGGAGCAAACCCAAGAATACAGCTTGAAGCTCTCCTAACCAAATTCATTTAAGGTATAGAAATGTTATGGACTGACAAATACCGACCGCAAACCTTGGATGAAGTGGTAGGTAATAATAAAGAGAAAAAAATAATCCTAGATTGGGTTGGAAACTGGAAAAACGGCAATCCTCAAAAGCCCCTTCTTTTAGTTGGACCACCGGGAATTGGAAAAACAACACTTGCACTTGTAATCGCTAAGGAGTTTTCAGAACATATTGAACTTAATGCAAGTGATAAACGTTCACAGGATGCTATCAAAAGTACCATTGGAGAGTCATCCTCATCAAGATCCCTGTTCGGAGACGAATACAAACTGATTATAATGGACGAAGTGGACGGTATTCACGGAACCAATGACCGTGGAGGAGTAAGGGCCATTGGAGAAATTATTAAAAATTCCAAACATCCAATGATACTGATGGCTAATGACTTCTATTCAAAACGTTTGCAATCCATTAAACCGAAATGTACTGTTATCAAAATGCCTAAAATCAGAAGTCCAAGTATCAGAAAGGCATTAAAGGAAATCGCAGAAAAAGAAGAAATTAAAGCTAATCCAAAAGCACTTGACCTGATTGCTAAAAAATCAAATGGTGACATGCGTTCTGCAATAAATACCCTCCAGGCTTTAGCTGACAAGGACATTGTGCTGGAGCCAAAAGATGTTGAAAATCTGCGTACCAAAGACGACAGATCAGACATATTCAATGCAATAACAGGCGTTTTAAAAAGTAAAAATCCTGTGCATGTAAGGGAAGCTTTAAGGGTTGACGAAGACCCTACACTGGTTATGGAATATATTGCGGAAAACATTCCGAGAGAATACACCAACAAAAATGAAATCAAAAAGGCATATGAAAACATAGCTAAAGCTGATTTATATTTCGGAAGAGCAAGAAGCAGCAGGAATTACGGTTACTGGAGATATGCAAGTGACTTTATGGGAATTGGAGTAAGTTCTTCCAAAAAAGAAACCTATAAAAAATTCTCCAAAATACAAACCCCTACAATTTTCACATTAATGGGACGTAACAGAGGCAAAAGAAACTTAAGGGATGGAATTGCAGAAAAGATGTTTGAAAAAATGCACATTTCACATGCTGTTGCAATTTCAATGTTTCCATACCTTGAAATCATGTTCCAGAATGACGAACTTGCATGGGAAATTTCTGACTTTTTAGAATTGGAAGAAAACGAAATAAAAAGATTCAGGAAAAAGAAAATCCCTAAAAAAGTCATAACCAAAATGGAAAAACAAAAAGCTCAAATGAGAGTTGAAGAGAGGGACAAGAGGTTTGAAGAGCTTCAAAATCAAATGATGGCCATGCCTGAAGAGATTGTTGAAGAGACTCAAGAAGAAGCGCTTCCATTTGAAATAGATGGAATCAGCGAAGAACATGCTGTTGAAGAAGCTCCTGTTGAGGAAGAACCAAAAGAAGAAGTTATTGAAGAACCTAAAAAAGAAGATAAAGAAGAAAAATCTAAAAAGAAAACTGATAAACAGGTGTCTCTTTTTAGTTTTTAATTTTTATTTTTTAATTTAATTTCAATGAACTCGGATGCGCTAACCACATTCTCACGGAACTGGGGAGCAACATCCTCTAAAAATTCCGAAAATGAATTGGCCAAATCATTATCATTTTCTTTTTCAATTAATTCCTGACCATCCATTTCTAAAAATGAATTAATCCATTCCAGTGAAACATTAGCTAAAGGATATATTTCATTTTCATCATTGACTAGATTTAAGCCTTCACCGTTGAAAATTCCTTCAAAGATTGAATTAACTTTATCATCCAAGATTAACGGATTGACTTTTAAATCGTAATCTCCTTCATAAACCAGTTTAACACCATATTTTCTGGTATAGGGCTCAAGAAGCAATTCGCATAGGAAATTGTCTTCAGGCATCAGTATTGTAGAGTTTGGTTTAATTTCCAATGTCAATAGCTTGGCTGATCTGGAGCATATTTTTTGAAATAGGCTGTTTCTGACTATTTCGATATCAGGATACTGTTTATAAAATGTTTTTTCACGTGCTCTTGAAAACTTGGAAAACCTTAAAGAATTGATATAAATTTTTTGGGGAGTGTATGAAATAAAACGGGTATCTACTCCAATTATTTTTAAGTATTTCAATACATCCTTTTTAGATGTTGAAAATTTCTCTTCTTCAGAAGCCAATCCTGAAATATCAAACATTAAATCCATATTATCTTCCCAAATATTGTTTTAAAGCATCTTCCATTACATCTATCGGAGGTTGCCTGCCAGTCCATATCCTAAAGCTTTCAGCTCCCTGGTAAAGTAACATCTTAATTCCATAAACCGGTTTGGCTCCGGCTTTAATGGCTTCCTTTAAAAGTAATGTTTCATGAGGATTGTAAACTGCATCAAAAACAACTAAATCATCATGCATATCTTCAGATGTGGCAACTGACCCCTCAACATTAGGATGCATGCCCAGAGGAGTTGTGTTGACCAGAATATCCGCATCATTTAAACAGCTGGAAATTTCAGAAATTGAATCTGCATTAACATCACTGATTAAACCGGATGCCAAAACATCACCCGCCAGCCTTTTAGACTTGTCCACATTCCTGTTCAGTATTGTTATTGAACCTGCCCCATATTTTGCAAGGTAAAAGGATATTGCTCTTGAAGCGCCTCCCGCACCTGCAACTACAATATTCTTACCTTTAACTGAACTGACCTCTTCAATAGCTTTTATAGCCCCTATTCCATCGGTATTGTAACCTTTTAGATTTTTAAAATCTATTGTGTTTACGGCACCTATCAATTCTGCAACTTCATCAAGTTCCTCCAAATACTGCATCACATCAATTTTATGAGGAATTGTTACATTGAAACCTTTGATATTTAATGATTGTGCACCGTTAATTGCTGATTTTAAATTTGAAGGATTGACATCAAAAGCAACATAAGCATAATCCATGTTCAATGCTTTAAATGCTGCATTATGCATCGGCGGTGAAAAGCTATGTTCCACAGGATGACCTATCAAACCTACGATATTTGTACTGCCTTTAATATTCATATAATTATAGTTGATTGATATAATACTAAAAACTTTTCAGTTTCCATAGGACATTACTTAAAAAATAAGTCTGAATTTTTCATATCCCCTTCAACAAAACCTCCGAAAAGTGTCGCCAACAAAAGATTATATAACATCTAAAAAACATATTTTAATTATAATAAATTTATTCATAGGAGAGCTAAAATGGAATTTACACGACCAAGAGGTACAAGAGATTTCTTATTTGATGAAATGAGACAGAGAAAAAAAGCTGAAGGTACCTTAAGAAACATATTCGAAAATTACGGTTATCAGGAAATCAAAACACCTTTATTTGAAGAATTGAAATTATTTACAACCAAATCCGGAGAAGAAATTGTAAATCAATTATACAATTTTAAAGACAAATCAGACAGAGATTTAACTTTAAGACCAGAGATTACTGCTCCGGTTGCAAGATTATATTTAAATGAGCTTGAAAAGACATCTGCAAAACCTATCAAGCTTTATTATTATGGAAGCTGCTTTAGATATGAAAGACCTCAAAAAGGAAGATTCAGACAATTCTGGCAATTCGGCTGTGAACTGATTGGAGCCAAAACTCCTCAGGGCGAAGCTGAAGTCATAGCACTTTGTACAGATGCAATCAACGCTTTGGGAATTACAACCGCCGACGTTAATGTAAACCATCTCGGAATCATAAGAGGCCTATTCAAGCACTTTGACATCACACAGGAAACCCAAAGGGAAATAATGGTCGTCATAGACAAAGGAGATAAAGATTTATTAATCGAATCCCTAAGCGGAGACAATCCTGTAATCGACAATTCCGAATTAAATCAAATACTTTTAAAGCTTATTGATTTAGTCGGAGACAAATCCATATTAAGTGATGTTGAAGAATTGATTGCACCATATGAAGAACCTAAAGAAGCTCTTGAAGAATTAAAAGAACTGATTACACTTCTAGAATCATTTAAAGTTGAAAACTATACCCTTAACCTCGGTGTTGCAAGAGGACTTGACTACTACACAGGAATCGTGTTTGAGATATATGTTCCGGAACTTGGAGCCCAAAAGCAAATCTGCGGAGGAGGATCATACAGCCTCGTTAAATTATTCGGAGGCCAGGAAGTAGAATCAACAGGATTTGCACTTGGTTTTGACAGGCTTATGAATGCAATTGAAGAGCTCACCGACAATGAAGAATTGCCTTCACACTTAGACGTTTATGTTGCTCCAATATCCGACAGCGTAAGGCCAAAAGCCTATGAAATTACCCAGGAGCTAAGAAAAAATGACATCAAGGTAGATGTTGATTTAAACGGAAAGAAATTCAAAAAGCTTATGAATTATGCTGACAAAATCAAAGTTCCGAAAATGATTATCATCGGTGAAAATGATTTGAAAGAAAACAAGGTCACAGTTAAGGATATGGTCAGCGGAGAACAGGAACTGGTTGACATTAACGACATAGTGACCTGCATCAAAGGGGAATAAAAAATGGAAATTAACTTCAGACATGAAATAAACGGCGTTAAAGTTATAACCGCAGTGGCCCAGGATGCTGATACCAATCAGATTTTGATGCTCGCCAATATGAACAAAGAGGCACTGATTAAAACCATACAAACAGGCAAGGCACATTACTGGAGCACATCAAGAAACCAGTTATGGCTTAAAGGTGAAAGCTCCGGCCATTTTCAGGAAGTTAAGGAAATACTGGTTGACTGCGACATGGACGCTGTTGTCCTAAAAATCAAACAAACAGGTGCTGCCTGTCATGAAGGATATCTTTCATGCTTTTTTAGAAAAATCAACACCGAAAATGAAATCGATATTGACGATTTGAAGGATGACGATTTAGAGATAATTTTAGAAAGACTTGTAAACCCCGATGACGTGTATTAAAATGAAATGTATAGTACCAGACACAAGTGCAGTTATAATTGGTGCAGTAAGCGAACTGATTGAAAATGGAGATTTTGACTATCCGGAAATAATTGTGCCCGAAGCAGTAGTCTGTGAGTTAGAACATCAGGCTAATGCCAACAGGGCCGAAGGAAGAAAAGGATTGGAAGAACTTAAAAAACTTCAGGAAATGCAGGAAGACGGTGAGTTGGCAATCAGCTTTAAAGGCAAACGTCCTACCAATTATGATATCAGATATGCCAAAAGCGGAGAAATAGACAGCATCATCAGAGACCTTGCAAGATCAGAATTTGCAACATTGCTTACAAATGACAAGGTTCAGGCCGAAGTGGCAAAGGCACAGGGAATTCCGGTTCATTATTTCAAACAGACATATACAGAAATTCCCCTTTCCATAGAACGCTTATTTGACAGTGAAACAATGTCAGTTCATCTAAAGGAACACGTTGCTCCAATGGCTAAAAAAGGAACTCCTGGCCATATTGAGTTTGTTAAACTGGAAAACAAACCATATTCATATTCACAACTTTCAGATATTGTTGAAGAGATTCTTGAAAAAGCAAAAAATGATCCGAAGACTTATCTTGAATCAGATATGGAAGGTTCATTCGTTGTTCAGTCAAGGGAGTACAGGATTTCAATTGCATATCCCCCTTTTGCCGAAGCTCTGGAAATTACTGCAGTCAAACCTGTGGCAAACATCAGCTTGGACGAATATAACCTTTCAGACAAATTACTGGAAAGAATCAGAACCAGCGCTGAAGGAATATTGATTTCAGGTTCACCGGGAGCAGGTAAATCCACATTTGTTCAGGCAATCGCCAAATACTACTCTTCAAAATTGAATAAGATTGTTAAAACAATGGAATCACCAAGAGACCTGCAGCTGCCGGATGAAATTACCCAATATGCTCCACTTGAAGGAAGCATGGAAAATACTGCTGACGTGTTACTGCTTGTAAGACCAGATTACACTATATATGACGAACTCAGGAAAAATACCGATTTCAACATATTTGCAGACATGAGACTTGCAGGGGTAGGAATGATTGGAGTCGTCCATGCAACACGTCCGATAGATGCAATTCAGAGAATCGCTTCAAGGGTTGAACTTGGAGTAATTCCATCAATCGTGGATACAAGCATTTATATTGAAAACGGTAAAGTTACAAGCGTTTATGAAACAAAAATGACCGTTAAAGTTCCAACCGGTATGAAAGAAGCAGACCTTGCAAGACCGGTAATTGAAGTAAGGGACTTTGAAACCGGCGAGCTTAAAAATGAAATTTACACTTACGGTGAACAGACCATTGTAATGGATATGAATCTGGTAAACGGAACATCAACCGGTGAAAAACAAAAATCTTCCGTTGACATCATTGCCGAAGCGGAAATTTTAAGAAAAATAAAAAGAATCCTTCCTAAAAAAGCCAAAGTTGAAGTTGAAGTAATCTCTCCCGACAGAGCAAACATTTACATTCCGGATCAATACGTTCCAAAAATTATCGGTAAAAATGGAAAGAGAATTGCCGAGATTGAACGTGATATCGGAATAAGCCTTGGAGTGGAAATCATTGATGAAAAACCTGTTGATAAAACTCCATTTGAAATAGACATCACACATACCAGAAAACAGATGATTTTGGAATTGGGAAGAGAAAACGGAAGACAGAACTTTGATATCCTTATTGACGGAGAGTATCTGCTTACAGCCACTACCTCCAAAAAAGGAGAAATTAAAATTAAAAACGGAATTGAATTGTCCGATATCATCTTGGACGCTATTGAGATGGGATTGGAAATTACAGCAGTTAGAAAACAGTGATAATATGAAAATTGGTGCATCATCTCTTGCAGGAATAGACAGACCTTTAGAAGACACATTGGAATTTATTGAAAATTTAGGAATTGAATACACTGAATTGGTACATCAGTTTCCAACAGAAGAGTTTGACACAGATATTTTAGAAAGCTATAACCTCAAATACAGTATCCATGCTCCTTTTATGGATGTCAATATTGCATCCCTTCAGGAAAAAAGCAGACTGAATTCAATTAAGCAAATAAAAAATTCAATTGATTTGGCAAATAAGATTAACGCTGAAGCGGTTGTTGTGCATCCTGGGCTGGCTTCCTATTTACCTAGAAAATATTTCCTCAAAGAGGTCTATGACTGCGTAAGAAAATCAAGTGAAGAACTTAGGGATTATTCAAATGATTTGGGCGTTTTGACAACCCTGGAAAACATGCCTACTTTTGAGTCCATGATTTATTATGACATCAATGATTTGAATGATTTGTTAGTATCACTTGACATGGCAATGACATTGGACATCGGTCATGCAAACCATGCAGGATATGCCGCAGACGAGATGATTTTTGATTCAATTAAACACATACATATCCATGATAATTTTGGTGATGATGACTCACACCTTGCATTAGGTGAAGGCTCTATTGCATTAAATGATATAGTCAATACTTTAGAGGAAAAAAATTTTGATGGCATCTATATCATCGAAGTAAATGATTACGATTCCATAAAAAATAGTTATGAATATATGAAGAAAAACTTTAAAATTTAAATTAAAGAAGTTTTTTTTCTTTAATTTCTTTATTGAAATACAAATACTCAGATTCAACTACTTTTCTTATATTTTTAGCAGTTTTTTCACCAATACCATCAACTTCCTGAAGCTCACTTTCAGAAACGTTAAGGACCTTTTCAACACTGCCGAAATGCTGAAGCAAATTTTTGGCATTTACAGGACCAATGTTAGGCAGAGATTCTACAATAAACAACTGTTGTTCCCATAAACTTACCGGTTTTTTATCTGTTCTAATCTGAATAGGAGTTTTTTCACCAGTCTGTTCACGAACAGCAATTCTTTTTATCATAGCAGCAGTATCTTCAGAGTTTCTTGTAGGAATAATACTAATACCAAAATCAATCGCTATCGCCGCAATAGTTCCCCTTACAGCATTCGGATGAATCATACCGTTGTAAATGTCATCCCCCTCTAAAATTAGAATCGGACGTTTAAACTCTTCAGACAATTCACGGGCTTGTTTGAATAATCTTTTGTCAATTATGGAGTCAACAAAATCCTTTGCTGTTTTTCTCTCAATTACAACTTCATCACTGACCTGATAGTCTCCAACAGCCATGGACCTAACTTTAACATCCATTTCCATTTCAGACAAATGCCTAATTACCTTGGAATTGCCCTCTCTAGAATCAGCGAAAACAACAGTTTTTGATTTTTCGACCTTTGGTCTTTCAATTACTTTAATTTTTTTCTGGTCTTCCATTCTCTCAACTGCAGACGCATTAAGCTCTTCCAAAACTTTCGGATCAATTAACTGATATTTCATTTTTTCTTCTTTTCTTACACTGGACCAGTAATAGGCTTCATCTCTTGTACCGTTGGTAATCAGGACTTTGACACGGCCGGTTCTTTTACGTCCGGTCCTACCTCTTCTCTGAATCATACGAACTTCAGATGGAACCGGCTCATATAAAACAACCAAATCAACAGCAGGAATGTCAATACCCTCTTCGGCAACACTTGTTGATAAAAGCACGTCATATTCTCCCATTCTGAATGATTTTATGATTGCTTTTTGTTCTTTTTGAGTGAGTCCTTTTTTACCGTCCTTTGCAGCCTGACCGAAGAATTTTGCAGATTTGATTCCCTCTTTTTCAAGTTTTTCATGAATCATTTCGAGAGTGTCCCTGTACTGAGTGAAAACAATGATTTTGGATGATTTTTCATCCTTACCGCTTACACGGTCGGACTGGAGTTTGGTCTGACCGTCACCAGTTCCAAGTTCTTTTTTCAAAATATTTGTTACTTCCCTGAGTTTTGGATGTTCCCATCCATGCCTTTCAGCATCACGAGCCATTTTAACAGCTCTTCCGAAATTATCATCCCACATTAGAGATTTAGCCGCTTTTGTTTTCTTTTTTCGTAAACGGGCAATATATTTGTTGAATGTTTGAATACCCTGGGTTTCAATCAGTTCCTGGGAATGCTGAATATTGATTACAGCACTTAAAATTGAGATTGCCTGGAACAGGTCTTTGTCAGGGTTGACGGATCTTGCAATCTCTCCCTGAATTCTTCCTCTTGCTTTAAGGATATCGACTTTGCCTACAGAAACTGTTCTTATAATGCCCATATTTTTTAAAGCTTTTAATCTGACTTTTAAGGCCTTATCAACATATTTCTTGATTTTTTCAAGTTCACTGCTCATCTTAACTCTAACCCAGTCGATTTCAACAGGATTAAAGTATGGTCTGACATCATGGTCATCTTCAGTTTTGACAACAATGTTCTGGATATAAAGGTTTTCACACACTTCCTTGATTTTTGCCTTGTCTGATCCGGGAGACGCTGTCAGGCCTAAAATTAAATTGTAATTGGATTCCTGAACGTAACGGGAAGCCAAATATACATAGGAATAGGCACCGACCCCATGATGGCACTCATCAAAGACAATGAGAGAAACATTGCATAAATCATATCGGCCATTTAATAGATCAGATTCAACTGTTTGAGGAGTTGCGGAAATAATTCTAGACTCTTCCCATCTTTTAACTCTCTCATCAGTTTTTATGGCACCTGTAATGGAAGTGCATGGAAGGGTTAAAAATTCCTTAAAACTGTCTTCATGTTGAATGGCTAAAGGTTTTGATGGTGAGAGAACTAAAACTTTTGAATTTTTAACTTTCTGAAGCCTGTCTGCAGCTACAAGTATTGCAATAATAGTTTTACCTAATGCAGTAGGTGCAACAACCATCGTATTTCCTTTTTTTAATACATCCCCCGCTAAAATCTGCTGATACAATCTAGCCTCAATAGAATCTTTCTTAATCAAAGGATGTGAAATATAATTAGCCATAATTCAACCTTCAAACTTAAATGAATATAAAATGAGTTTACCAATAACCCTTACTATCATATTAATTTTTTCTATTTATAAAAGATTAGTGAGAGCATATGATAAGTAATCCCAGTTACCAACAGGTTACTTAGTTACCTGTTAGTTACAAAAAACCTTTATATACCTTGAAATAAACTATAAACAACAAACTATTAGGAGATAGAAAAAATGAGTGATGTAATAAATTTTTTAAAAGAAAACTCTTTAATATATTTAGCAACCAGTGGACTTGACGGAAACGCAAAAGTAAGACCAATTCTCTTTTACTTTGATGAAGATGAAAAACCATACTTCTGTACCGCAAACACCAAACCAATGTTTAAAGAATTAGATGCAAACCCTAACTGTGAAATAACAGTTGCAACCCCTGAATTCGCATGGTTAAGAATTGCAGGTAAAGTTGAATTCACTGATTCTATAGAGTTAAAACAAAAAGTAATCGACTCAAATGAACTTGTAAAAGCATTATATGAAACTGCTGAGAATCCAACATTTGAAGTATTTACAGTCTCAGGAAAAGCAACTATTGCTGATTTCTCAGGAAATCCACCTAAAACATACGACTTATAAATCAAAGATTAAAGATTTGTATTTGGTAGCAGCTTCACCAATAGCTATTACCATTTCACAATCTAAATTTAAAGCCTTTTTAATACCATCCCTAACCTGATTTTTAGATGCACCCATTGTTCCTGTTTTTGTAAAATCACTTACATAATTTAAAAATATCCTGTCATTCAATTTAGGATTTTCAGTGAGTTTTTCAGAGGCAATCTTTTGGGATGCTGTGGATGCAGGAACTATGAATTTAGAGAATTTCAAAACACTGTTGAAAATGTCCAAATCACCCTTGTATCCTGATTCGGATGAAACTGTTATAACAGTAGTAAAGTCACCATGCAATTTTTTAAATTCCTTTAAGACTGTTTCAACACCTGCGGGGTTATGAGCAAAGTCAACAAATATGTCCTTACCTTTAACTTGAGCGACTTCCTCCATTCTACCGCTGACACCTGTAAAACTTGCAATAGATGGCAATATCTTATCGTAAGGTAAATCTAAAAATTTGTGAGCCGCAATAATGACTCCAGTAATATTATAAACATTATGTAGACCATCCACACCCATTTTAACTGTCAATTTCTCTGTAGGAGTGTGCAAGTCAAAAGTCCTGTTAGGCAAATCTACATTGGTTGCAATATAATCCACCTGAGGGGTTGTAACTCCGCATTGGCAGAAGTAATATCCGCATCCTGAAATGATTTCCTTAACTGCGATTTCACGACCGCATACACATTCTTTCATACCTATTGAATCCGGAAGTTCGTCTACACCGAATGTTATGACCTCACCTTTAAAGTCAAGTTCACGCAACAGTCCAACTATTGTAGGGTCATGTGCATTAACAACCAATTGTCCTATTCCCAATTCCTTAATGAATTCCGCTTTAACATTAGCATAATCCATGAAGCTTCCAAGATCTCTTAAATGGTCCGGAGTGATGTTGGTAATTAAACCTCCTGACATGGATGTGTTTTTTACAATTTTTCCGACAGTGCCCGGAACTCCAAAGGTTCCTACCTCCAGAATTCCCACATCGCCATTTAATCTTGACTGCAGGATAGGAATATATTCGGCATTGCCCTGCATGCCTTCCAAATCATGTTCACATGGTTTGATTCCGTTATCATAAGCTATTTTTTTGAGAAGAGTTGTTGAAGTTGTCTTACCGTTGGTTCCGGTTATTCCAAATACCGGCTTTTCAGGCTGAATCATATCAATAACTTCATCAATTCCTAAAATAGGTTTATCACAGTTTTTCAATACATCAGAATCCTTAGGCAAACTTGCAGGAGGAATTATAATATCGGACTTTTCGAAAAATTTATCGGGAGTCTTTCCATAGTACACTTCAATGTCATATCCTTCAAGGGCATTTGCAAACCGGCAGTCTTTTTTGAATGACAAATCTGTCCCAATTACGTTATAGCCTCTTTGTTTTAAAATTCTTGCTATTAAATTTCCGTTTGCGCCGCAAACACCAATAACTCCAAAGGTCTTATTTTTATTCATATTTTTTACTCCCTTCTTCAAGCCCCTTCATAATCTTATCGACTGTAGTTAGCCTGTCATATGCTATAAGCGGTCCCATATGGAGAATTATATCTCCAGGTTCGGAATATTTGAAGGTTTCACATGCTGCGATTTCAATGTTTTCCACAGCCACCTTTTCAATTTTTGGATTGGTTATTGCATCTAAAATCTCCTGAGCAGCTTCCATTTCTACTTCCTGTGTAACTTCGTTAAATCCACTAGCAATAACTGTCTTAATGTCATATCCACTTACTAACTGACCAACTTCAGCCTTGTCTCTAACGGACAATGTATCAAAATGATCTAAGAATAACACTACACTTTCATCCTTGAAATAATCCAAGGTGATTTTCATTCCATCATACAAGAATGCAGAATCAAGAATTACTTTTCTGCCATTGTAATCGCCGACATCTTCCATGTGTGCAGGCAGTCCTTTAAATACGGTTAAGGCATCAATAATATCTTCCTTAGCAACTCCGTATGTCAGGGCAACAGCTGATGCCGCAACAGAATTTTCAAAGAAGTAGCTCATCATATTGAACGGAGTTGTGAATTCCACATCTTTTGATTTGATTGTTAATGATTTATCTCCAACTGTTCCCTTGAAGTCAACATCCTCATCAAGAGCATAGAAAATTGCATCATCCCTAACGCTTTCGATAATGTCACGACAGGAATTATTGGCTATGAATGTTTCACTCATTGCCTGTAAAACCAATTTACGTTGCTGGTATTTTTCAAGGGAGCCTCCAAATTCAGACAGGTGGTCTTCTGCTATGTTGGTTAAAAGACCAATTTTAATATCCAGCCTGTCCAAAAGGCCTATAGTACCATGAGGAAGTTCAAAAATAGCTATATCACAGTCCTGTGCTTTACCTTTAACAATTCCATCGATAATAGCTTCTGAAACCAAGTTGTTTACTAAAGATGAACATGACCATACCTTATAACCAGCCTGCTTGAAGAGGCTTGTAGTTATGAATGTAGTGGTTGTTTTACCCATGGTTCCGGTAATTCCGATAATGTCTACCGGAATCAAATCATTAACAGTTTTTGAGAATTCTTCATTGGTTAAAACTTTTAATTCTGAATTTTTTACTTTTTGAGCTATTGGAGCTGATTCAGGTAATGTCGGAGGCATGTAAACCGCATCGAAGCCATCAACAGAAGGGTCTTTATTTGCTAAATCCAGAGTAACTCCTTCTTTTTCCATTTCAATTAAACTTCTTTGAAATTCTATTTTAAATTCTGAAATGTCTTTTAAATCAGTTATAACAACTTGATGGCCCAAATAATTTAGCAATCTTGCAACAGGCCTACTTGCATTTCCAGCACCAACAACTAAATAATTCATAAAAAGTCTTCCTCACAATTTATTAGTTTAATTTATAGTTTTTATTTAATTTAAAGTTTTAATTAAAAAAAATTTTATTCGAATTTGTCAGTTAAATTTAAAAAAAAAGAATATTAAAAACCTTATTCGAATTGAATAAGATTTTCTACATCATTATAAACAACATCAAGTCCACACATTGATGGAACATAATTTGCTGCTTTTGCAGAGTTTACACCAATTACCTCAAAGCCCATCTCTTCAATAGGTGCCACAACCATACAGGTGTCACATACAACATTTCCACCTGCGGATTCGATTATTTCTGTGTAACCCATTCTGTCAGCAGTTGCCTTTACGCTAACTGATGTGCAAATCCACAATTTGTTTTTTATTGTTTTACCTTGTACGATACCAGCTACTTGTTTAATTTCTTCAAGTGATGCATGAGGACATCCTAAACAAATAAGGTCAGGTTCTTTATCTGTTGTTGTTAATTTCTGGCGGGTTTCTTGGATTTCCTTGTCTGAAATGAACATTATATCTTCAATTTCACCACTGTCAATTAAATTGGCTTCAGGAGTAACATCCTCCACGTGGTAAAGTGCAACAGATCCTGATGAAGCAAGAGCCGCACCAAGGGTTTTCAAATCGTTGTTGTTTGGAGTGTTTTGAAGTTTGAAGTAAGGCACTCCTCCACCGACAAATTTACCGATAATGTAGCCTAACGCTCCAAAATCAGCGCCTTTCAATTCAGTTGTTACATTAACAACAAGATTTGCCTGCCTATTTTCCTCTAAATGAAAACCATATAATGGAGTTTTACCTACAATAGCTGCTGCAAGAGCTGCAGGGCCTCCCTCACGGTTTGTTCTAGCACCAATTACAGAATTAACATAAGCAACGGCTGAAGATTCTGACCAGGAAACATGGTCCCTGAATCTTGGAACATTACCTACCAGATATGGTGTACAGGTACATGTTTTAGATATTCCGAGATTTGCATATGCATCTACAATCTGATTTTGCTTAATTGCAAAGTCCTTTGGAAACCCTAATTTTTCCCAGTTGTCCAAATCTGTTCCAGGAGGATTGAGTGAAGCATTAATAGTAGCTTTTCCAGACCCATCAAGAGCCAAATCTTCAAGATACTCTAAACCGGCATCCCCAATAGTTTTGTAAGAAACTCCAGAAACCTGTGCAGAAGTAATGTCAACCAATTTGGAAGCTCCATAGATATCTCCTAAAGCAACAAGAATATCCATGCTTTTCCTAATAGTTTCACCGAACTCTCCATCACACATTTGCTGTTCTTCGTTTGTTAAAAACATGTTAATCACCATTTAATTGATATTCAACCATTTCATCAACAATATGCAGGAAGTTATCCTTGCTTTCATATGGTATCATAGCACCGGCAGCAATATCGTGACCGCCTCCAGTACCCCCAAAATTATTTGAAGAATCTTTTAAGGCCTTTCCTAAATTAACGCCTTTTGCAACCATATCCCTTGTGGTTCTGCCTGAAATTTTAATATCCTTATGAAGACGTGACATTCCAATAACCGGTTTGGAATCATCCAATATCTCAACTGACAATCCAATACTTGCAATAGTTCCCATTACAGATTTCAATACCTTGTCTTCACTATACAAATACTGAATTGAATTTAACTGTTGAGCACCTTCCTTTTTAATCCATTCAAGACCTTTGACAATCTGGTCACGGTATTGGCGTTGCAGTCTTAAGGCGGCATCCAAAGCCTGGTCTTTTTCACCTAAAGCAATACTTAAACCCAAGCCCTGTTTTTTATTTTTACCGCAAGCATCGAGAATATAAGAGAATTCTTCCAAATCACGTAACATAGGCACCTGTTTTGCAACAGTGTAACAGTCACCGAAAATATCAGGATTAATAGTAATCAGCGCATCTTTTAGCAAATCTTTTTCTTCATCTTCCAAATCTGTGAATTTAATTCCGTAAGATAAATTCATCTTCTCTAAAAATTCACGGGCACCGTCAAAGTCACCGCTTATTCCAGGAAGAGGAGGTGAAAAAGTATAAGCTAAAGATTTAAAAATCGGTTCAGTTGATTTGGAAACAATCTTTAAGCCTTCATGAATTTCCAGATTACCACTTTCAAGGGCATCATCAAGGATTAGTTTATTAACACCAGTGAATCCGCCTTGTCCTTGCATATCACCAAATGCTCCAACCAGAGCATAATAAGCCAAATGTTTTTTATCCAAATCACGAATGGCCAAATAAGCTGAGCCCGCACCACATAAATCTTTACTACCGTCAACACCGAAAAGGTGAGGGTTGATGTGGACGACATTGCTCTCACTTTCAGTATCGTCTACCTGATGGTGATCTGCAACGATGACATCATGTTTATAAGTGTTAAATTCCTTTATAAATGGACTTCCCATATCTGAGAAGATAAATAAATCATACTTTTCACTTCTAAGCTGATTTACCATATCTTCTTTTAGACGTGGGACAATTGTAGTATGGAATTGAATATTTTCCTCAGCCAAAGCATTAGCTATAACAGCGGCTGCGGAAATTCCATCAGCATCGTTATGAGAAATTAATCTTATAACTGAATCATTTTCCATATGCTCCTTGAGCATACGTGTAGCTTCACTAGCTCTATTTAACAAGGAGTGCTGCTTCTCTTGGATTATATCTCCAACCTTCTGGTAATCTACCTTCACTTACATAGTAAGAAGCTAATCTTCTGATTCTTGATTCGATGATAGTTAAACCTCTTTTTGAGTGTAAGTCTTTAGGGTTTTCTTCTAAGTGATCTCTGATGTTTACTGCTCTTTTGATTAAGTTTAATAAGTCTTCTGGGTATTCTCCAGCTTGACCGTTTCTTCTTAAGATTTCAGTAATTCTTTCACCAGTTACATCTTTAACAGATGGAATTCCGTATTGGTCTCTTAATACAATACCGATTTCGGAAGTACTTTTACCTTCTCTGTTAAATTTTAAAATCATTTCTTCAATTTCTTCATCACTATAAGTTACCCATTCTGGTCTTGCCATAATATAAACCTCTTTAAATTTTTTAAATCTTAAATAAGCCCAATTAAGTTAAACTATTCTCTAGAAGAATACCATTTTATGAATTTTTCTAAAGAATTTTTTCTATGTGAAAATTGGTTTTTTTCATCAGTTGTCAGTTCCCCAAAGGTCTTACCTTCACTAGGAACATAGAAAATCGGATCAAAAGCAAATCCTAAATCTCCCCTTTCTTCAACTGCGATTTCACCTGACACCTTGCCTAAAAAAGTCTTGGGCTCAGAATTGGGGGCACAGTACCCAATAACTGACCTGAATTCGGCATAACGGTCATTTGAATCTGCTAATAACTTTAAAATTCCCTGATTTCCAATAGTATCCTGAACATAATGAGAATACACTCCAGGAAATCCATTCAAAGCTTTAATGAATAAACCAGCATCTTCAACAATCACAGGACAGTCAAGTTCATGACAAGCATATTTTGCGCCTGATATGGCCACTTCCTCAAGAGTTCCCTGAGGTTCTGTGTAACCTAAATCAATATGCTTCAAGTTAATGTCATAATCTTTGAAAATGTTCTCTGCTTCTTTAACTTTATGTTCGTTACCAGTTATAAATGTTATCATATCTTTTAAATATGAAATTAATTTTTATTATAGATGTTGGTAAAAAGTATGAAATGAAAAAAATTTCAGTACTTCTTATCCTTAATTAATTTTTATCTCAACCAACAATTAAATTAGGGTTACTAAACTGAAATGAGATAATAATTGAAAGCAAAATCGATTTAAAATAACCCAAATTTTCATTAATATAACCCAAAATTATGGGTTGATATGAGTCATTGAATAATTAATTACTTAATACCAACATCAGAAATTATTTTAAAAATATTTATTCTTCCATTTTTAGATTTTATTACAAAATTCTCTTCTTCTAATTTATTTAAATCTCGTATTGCAGTGTTTCTAGATACATTAAACATTTTTTGATACTGTGAAATAGTAATTTGGGATTTTTCACTTCTTAAAAATTTAATTTGCCTATCATTTAAACCATTTGAATAATTAAGGATATAATTACTTTTAAATACTACTTTAAAAAAATCATTATTTTCAAAAAAATCAGGTTCATCCAAACCATGATTTTTCATCAAATCTCTCATTTGCTTAATTCCCCTACCCACATGCTCCATATATATTGTATTAGAAAAAATATTACAAATATTGGCGTTTCTATGAATTGGTTCATTTTCTTCAAAATTATAAATATTTAATGGATATTTTAAACGTCCTGGACTTTTTACTTCAATTCTATCTGGATAAATATAAAAATTAACTGATGCTGAAGATATAGTATAATCTCTATGTGCTAAAGCATTCACTAACGCTTCACGTATAGCATTGAATGGATATTCATGAGAAGTATATCTATGAAAACCTTTTACTTCTGAAATATGGCGAGTATGTTTAAAGAAAAATTCTTCGCATTCCTTCAATACTTTAATTAATGAAGTGTTTGAAACATTTTTTTCAAATTTTTTAAATCCACTATCATCAAAAAAATGAACCATTTTTACTTCATGAGGAATATTAAATTTAGATAAATCTTTAGCAAAAAATAATGCCCCTGCAACATTCAATTTAAACTCGCCATTATAATATTCACCTGCATTAATTGTTGATAATGCATTAACTAGTCCTTTTTCATCTCTTAAATTTTTAATAGGACTATAGTCCACACTATTAAAAAACATTTCAACAGCTTCCATATCGACATCATCACATGAAGAGTCAAGTAACAATTCAGAATCATAAGCCCTATAATTAATCAAATTCTTTTCTAAAAAATCACATAAACTTCTTCTAACTTCAAAATATAATTCATATTTGTCTTTGAAAGTTTGATAGCTATGTTCATCTTTTATTTTTTCAATGAAAGTATTGACATTATCTTCCCTGAATTTAACATCTTTAAGGAATATTAACACGTCATTGTGAGCCTTATTGAAGAGATTATATTCGTATTCTGTTGCAGATATTCCAGATTCCGAAATATTCCCATAATCAGAACCAATCAAACCTATATACACATCTGAATTAACCACCTCATGAGAATATAGTTCAACAGGAGTTTTACCTGAAGCAGATGTTTCTTCAAATGAAAATACCTCAAAAAACCTATTTAGTACATAATCCTGTTCGATTTCGCGTTTAACAAACTCACGTTCGTTTTCAAATTCCTGTTGGTTACTGCTTAAGAAAATTTTAAATTTCATGATAAAACCTTTAAAGCTAAATTAATTGATAATAATTAGTTTAATTTAATATTTAAAGGTTTTTAAATTGTTATTTTAATTAAAAATTGATTTTAAATCGTTTTATTGTAGTCACTTAGAAAAATTGTCCTCAAATTGTAAAATTGATTTCATTTAGAAGACAACTAGTGAGTATATCTTCCACGGGACTCAATATCAGATATTGTATTAACAATGGATTCATTATCATATCCATTTAAAACACAGTCAAAGTATTTTACAGCCAAATTATAGTCAATACTCTGCAATGATTTTTTTAAAACAAGTAAATCGACTGCCTTATCCTCATCAAGAGTGGAATGTCTTCCAAGGCCGAAATCAATGAAAACAAGTTGGCCATCGCGAAGCATTATATTGGAAGTTGTAATGTCACCATGAATGATATCTGCAGAATGAAGTCTGGAAATGTTTTCACCTATTTTAAAGGCCAAATCATCATCAATAATGTCTTTAACCATTACTCCGTCAATTTCCTCCATTAAAATTGACTTGTCCTCTAAGTTAACATCATACAAAATCGGAGTGACAACGCCTGCTCTTTTTGCATCGGACAATAACCTGGCTTCCAGCTTGCATCTTGCCCTTCTGATTTTATTGTCGATTTCGGAAATTCTGTATCCTTTAGGGATTCTGTCTTTTAAAACTGCTTTTTCACCCAGGTAATCTGATTTTACAATGTTTGATTCAGCGCCTTTTGCTATCAGTTCATCAGGTAAAGTCAGATAGCTTTTTGAATTGTCAATCCATGGAATGTCAACTTCATCAGTCCTGAATTTCTGGATTATTCCAGTATCTTTCAAGTCCATCGGTCCGAACTCTTTACACATCAGAAGTCCGAGCCATGCAATCATGACTCCATTGTCACCGCAGAGCTTCATTTCAGGCATGTAGAATTTTGCACCATGCTCTTCAGACATTGTTTTGAGCATTTCTCTTAAACGTGAATTTGCTGAAACCCCTCCACATAACATTACCTCATCCTTTTGAGTATGGGAAAGTGCACGTTCAGTTACTTCAACAAGCATGGAAAATGCAGTTTCCTGAAGTGAAAAACATATATCCTCCATTGCTGTTCCCTTTTCATGTTCGCGCAGTGCAGCTGACAGCAGTCCTGAAAATGAAAAGTCCATACCTTTGACAATATACGGCAAATCTATGTATGAACCCTGTTTTGCAAGTTTTTCTATAACCGGTCCGCCAGGATGGCCCAAACCAGTTTCACGTCCGAAATGATCAAGACAGTTACCGATGGCAATATCTAAAGTTTCACCAAATATTCTGTATCTTCCGCTTTCATAAGCTATTACCTGGCTGTTACCTCCACTTACATAAAGAGATACTGGATTGACTGCACCGGTGTCGAGCTTTCCAACTTCAACATGTCCAATACAGTGATTGACACCAATTATAGGTTTTTTTAAGGATAACGCCAAGGTTCTTGCAGAAGTTGCAACTATCCTTAATGCAGGACCTAAACCCGGCCCCTGTGAAAAAGAAACTAAATCAATATCATCATATGAAATACCTGCCTGATCAACTGCCTCAGGTATCAATTTAGGAATCCATTCTGCGTGATGTTCTGCTGCAATTCTTGGATGGATACCGCCTTCCTCTGGAAACAGTTGTTTTCCAGCCATAGCTAAAATATTTCCATCACTATCTACAATGCCTACACCAGTCTTTTCCGCAGTTCCTTCAATTCCTAAACTTATCAAAATAATCAACTAAAAAATTTAATTAACTATATATTAATATTTAAAAATATAAAAATATTTTTTTAATTCAAAAAACAAAAGTGAAAACATGGGATTTTATAGTGCTAATACTCTTGAGCAGAAAAGAGTGAAACAATTAACTGGAGACATTAACATTCATGATATGTTTAAAAACGAATGTAATGCAAGAGGAATACCTATTTACAATGCATACAACATTCAAAAAAGACTGATTCATGAAGTTGAACAAGAAGAACTTGTAGGAGTCGACAATGTCGATGCAAGATTAATGGAACTATTGGAAGAAAGGGGAAAAAACAAGGTCACACACAGATATGTGGATTTTGTATCTAGAGAAGACAGCGCCTCCAAAGGAGTAGTTCCTGCAATGCCAGAACAAGAAGAGAAGCTTCCTCCAAAAGAACAAATTAAAATTCCGCCTAGGGCAAGAGACGGGAAAACATTTAAAACAGATGATGAACTTCCTGAAATGGAAATGTTAAAGAAAATCATGCTCCAGAATAAAAAGATTATTAATCAGAACAAGATTATTATAGATTTATTGAAAAAACAGGGTGAAAACAATGATTGAAGGAATTAAAACTTACGGATCAAGTGAATTAACTGAAAAATTACAGGAATGTGATGATCCAGTATTTTTACTTACAATTGGAACAACTGAAACCTCATTAATCGATGGAATTTCAGGTGCTGGACCTTCAGCTGATTTAACAGAATATACTCCCGCTTCAGATGTTGAATTTATGGTATTGGGCGAAGTCAGATGTTGTGAAGCCCCTGCCGAAACTGTTGTGGGCGATGCGGCTGCACCTACACCTGCAAGACTTACAAAAGCAGCACTTCAACTTTCAAATATCCCATTCGTTATTGTTGATGCAGGTTCTAAAATCAAACCTGATGTGGAATATGTAAACCTTGGAAAGGAATACGGAAGAGACATAAGAACCGGAAAAGGTGTTTTGAATCCTTTAGAAATATTTGAAAACGCTAAAGATTTAGGTGCTGAATTATCAAGAAGACATGAAATGCTTCTCATAGGTGAAAGCATAGCTGCAGGAACTACAACTGCATTGGGAGTCTTAAGGGCACTTGGATATGATGCTAATGAAAAAGTAAGCGGAAGCATGCCGCATAATCCTCATGACATGAAAACAGAAGTTGTAAATGAAGGACTGAAAAATGCCGGCCTTGACCCTGAAACAGACGATATTGATGCAATGCAGGCAATCGGTGCAGTGGGAGATCCTACACTTCCTGCAATAGCCGGAATAGTTCTGGGCTCTGACATTCCTATTATTCTGGCAGGCGGAACTCAAATGGCTGCCGCATGTGCTATCATCAAATCCATCCAGCCTAGCTTTGACTTTTCAAGAATTAACCTAGCCACTACAGTCTTTGTTGCAGGCGATGAAACTGCAGATTTATTCGGAATATTAAAACAGATTGATGATAACATTACCGTTAATGTTGTAGACCCGAAATTCGAAGAGTCAGAACATGAAGGGTTAAGAAATTACCTAAAAGGATTTGTTAAAGAAGGTGCAGGTGCCGGAGGTGCAATGTACAGTGC
The DNA here is from genome assembly GCF_015062935.1 of Methanobrevibacter sp. Classification (NCBI taxonomy): domain Archaea; kingdom Methanobacteriati; phylum Methanobacteriota; class Methanobacteria; order Methanobacteriales; family Methanobacteriaceae; genus Methanobrevibacter; species Methanobrevibacter sp. The sequence continues at coordinate 112,300 of NZ_SUTM01000003.1, forward strand.
ACTTGCTTTAGGAAATTCTCAGGAAAAACTTAGAAAGAAAATAGAAAAAGTTTGCAGATAGAGATTTTTATCTCTACTTTTTTTTAATTTACAACCCACCACAACTTTACAATTTTGAACATTACCAACATAATGCAAAGAATTATTGTACAATACCATTGAAATTTTTCAATTAGATTATTACTTTGACAATGAAACAAAAGAAATCTATAAATTAAATGAAAGCATTAATCTTCCGTTAGAAGTTACAGTCTACACTGATTCACAAACTATTACACAAAAATTGGTTAACGATGTTGCAACCTTTAACATTAAGCCTGGGGCCGGTGACGAGGTAGTTTATGCAAAAATCGACAATCAGATATTGAACCTGAATGTGCATTCAAATTATACCACTCTGATTGTAAATGATTTTACAAAATATTATAAAACCAGCAAAAAATTATCTGTTAAATTAATAGACGGAAATAATAAAGGCATTGCTGATGAAAAGGTATCTATCGTAATGGCAGGTAAAACCTATACTTCAACCACCAACAAAACGGAATAGCTACTTTTAGTATTAAGGATACTCCTAATACTTTCAATATAAAAGTTGTTTACAAAGGAAATGAAAATTATACAGCGACTACAAAGACCATAAAAGTTAAAGTAGTTAAACCAACCATTAAAGCTTCAAAAACTACAATACGTAAAAAAGGAAAATTTGTTGTTACATTTAAGGATGCAAATAAAAAAGTAATAAAAAATGTTAGAGTTAAATTCAAAATCAACGGTAAAACATATTACAAAACAACAAACAGCAAAGGACAGGCAAAACTTACTATTAACCTGAAAGCAAATAAAAAATATACCGTTAAAGTAGGTTTCAAGTAAACTAAAACTTATGGAACCACTACCTTAACTAAAAAAATTAAAGTAATTAAATAATCAATTATCATACGATAATTGATTTTCTTTTTTTAAATTCAATTCAATATCTAGAATATATGGGCAACTGAGCCTATAAATACCACTATACCAACTATCCAGCAGTAAAAAGCAAAGATATCCAAACTTCTGTTTTTAATTAAATCCAACATCCATTTGATAGCCATATATCCTGCTATGACTGATGCAATAAAACCTAAAATTACAGGTAAAAAGTTTACATCAAGTGCTGAACCAATGTCAGATACCTGCACTATGAATGCACCAAAAATTGCCGGAATAGCGAGTATGAAACTGAATTTAGCGGCAAATTCTTTATCCAATCCAATTGTAAGACCTGCTGCTATTGTAGTACCTGAACGTGAAAGACCCGGCAATATTGCACATGCCTGACCTAATCCCATCCATATAGCTTCTTTTTTGGAAATATTATTCATATTAACCCTACCACTAGCCATTCTTTGAGATAAATAAAGAATAGTACCGGTTACAAATAAAAAGAATGCAGGAACATACAATCCACCTGAAAAAAACAGCTCATCAATTGCATCTTCGAAAAACAATCCCACTATACCAACTGGAATTGTAGCTAAAATTACATACCATGCAAGTCTTTTATATGGGTCTGAATAGAAGCCCTCTTTAAACCTGCCACGAATAATGTCCTGAATACTTAAAATCCAAGCACTAATCATTTTAATGATGTCGTACCTGAAGAACCATATAACTGCAATCAGGGTTCCCAAATGAAGAAAAGTATCGAAAGCAAGAGAGCTTTCAACACCTAAGATATGTTGGATAAAAACCAAATGCGCCGAACTACTAACCGGTAAAAATTCAGTTAATCCCTGAACAATACCGATTATAATTCCCTGAAATATATCCATACATCACACCGCTTAAATATAACTTAACCAGTCGTATTTATCTTCAACTTTAGCTTCAACAATATCAAAGAAAGTTTTTTGTAATTTTTCAGCAACTGGGCCTCTTTTTCCAATACCAATTTGTCTGTGATCGATAGAACGAATTGGAGTTACTTCAGCTGCGGTACCTGTAAAGAACACTTCGTCAGCAGAATATAATCTTTCTCTTGAAATAACTTCTTCAACAACTTCATAACCTAAGTCACGGGCAACAGTCATGATGGAATCTCTTGTAATACCTTTAAGGTTGGAGGAAGACATTGCAGGAGTGAACAGTTTTTCCCCTTCAACAAGGAATATGTTTTCTCCACTACCTTCGGAAACGTGTCCTTCATAATCGAGCATGATTGCTTCATCATATCCATGTTCAATAGCTTCAAGTTTTGCCAGTTGTGAGTTCATATAGTTTGCACCACATTTAGCAAGAGCAGGGAAAGTGTCCGGTGCAGGTTTTCTCCAAGAGGATACACCAATATCTACACCATTTGCCATACCTTCTTCTCCTAAATATGATCCCCATTCCCATGCAGCAATAACTACATTAACAGGACAGTTTAAAGGATTTACACCTAATTCTCCATATCCTCTAAATACAATAGGACGTATGTAACAGCCGTCAAGGTCATTTATACGTACGGTTTCTAGAATTGCTTCTTCAATTTCTTCCTGAGTGAAAGGAATATCGATTTTATAGATTTTTGCTGAGTCGAATAAACGTTGTACATGTTCTTTTAAACGGAAAACTGCAACTCCATTTTCATTTTTGTATGCTCTAATACCTTCAAAAACGCTTGTACCATAATGTACAACGTGAGAAAGTACATGAATATTTGCATCTTTCCAGTCTACCATGTTTCCGTCTATCCATATTTTACTTGCTGTATCATCCCATGCCATTTTATCACATCATATTTTTAATGATAATTATTATGTAATTATTGTTTAATATATTTTTTTTATAGGACATAGGAAAAAAGCAAAAATATATATAATAGTAAATTCATAATACTATTTGTTGGTTCCGTGGTCTAGTGGTATGATACCTCCCTTACAAGGAGGGGATCACGAGTTCGAGTCTCGTCGGAACCACTGTTTTTTCTATTTTTAAAAATTTTATTAAATTCTTATTAATACTGTAATAGTTTTAATTCATTATTATTTTAGAAATGCTTTTATTTGTAATGATTTATCATAGTATTACTTACAAAAATAACTCCTTTTAACTATTTAAAAAAAATAATTACTTTAAAAAGTCTTTAAATTAAGATATAGACATTACATTGAAATTTTCAAATAATAAAATTTAAATAGTTTCTAAATTAAAATTTTAATTACAAAAAAGGAGATTAAAATATGGTAGTTAAAATTGCTATTATTAAAAGTGGTAATATTGGTACTTCACCAGTAATTGACCTATTGTTAGACGAAAGAGCAGACAGACCAAACATCGATGTTAGAACCTTTGGATCTGGAGCAAAAATGAACCCAGAACAAGTAGAAGACGTTGTACCTAAAATAGACGCTTTCGAACCTGACTTCGCAATCTTCATTAGCCCAAACCCAGGAGCACCTGGTCCAGCTAAAGCAAGAGAATTATTATCTGAAAAAGACATCCCTGCTATTATCGTTGGTGACGCACCTGGTAAAGGTAAAAAAGATGAAATGGACGAACAAGGTCTCGGTTACATCATCGTTATGTCCGACCCAATGATCGGTGCAAAAAGAGAATGGTTAGACCCAACTGAAATGGCTATTTTCAACTCCGACATCTTAAAAGTACTCGCTGAAACCGGTGCTTTAAGATTAGTCCAAAAAACCATTGACGGTGTTATTGCTCAAGCAGAAGCTGGAGAAATCGAATTACCTAAACTCATCATTACTGCTGAAAAAGCTGCAGAAGCTGGTGGATTCGCAAACCCATACGCAAAAGCAAAAGCTATTGCTGCATACGAAATGGCTGGATCCGTTGCTAACTTAGACATGAAAGGTTGTTTCATGACCAAAGGTTACGAAAACTTCATCCCATTAGTTGCTGCTGCTCACGAAATTGCTGCATGTGCTGCTAAATTAGCACAAGAAGCAAGAGACATCGAAAAAGCAAATGATACTGTTTTAAGAACCCCTCACATGAAAGAAGGAAACCCAGGTTGTAAAACAGATTTAATTTCAAAACCAGAATAAGTAGCATCCTTGCTACTTTCATTTTTTTATTTTTTAAACCATCCCAAAATCAGATAATATCAGTTAAGTCCTTATTTTAGAATATCTATTTTTCAATCTGACAGTTTAATTAAATATTAAAAAAAAGTAAAAAAAGATAATAGCTAAATAAGTTATAATGTTCCTTTTGTAGAAGGAATTTGATCATGTTCTATTTTTATTGCATCTTTTAAAGATTTGGCGAATGCCTTAAAAATAGCTTCAGCCTTATGGTGGTCATTTGCACCTTCAACAGTACCGTAAATATTAATTTTAGCACTTGACGCAAATGATTCGAAAAAGTGAATTACAATATCAGAGGTCATGTCCCCAATTTTTTCATTTTTAAAATTGAGATTCATATTGCAATAACTGCGTCCACTGATATCGATTGCAATTGTAGCTACAGATTCATCCATAGGAACGATGGCATGAGCCATTCTTTTAATTCCCTTCTTATCACCGATAGCTTCGCTAAATGCTTCACCAAGCAATATTCCAACATCCTCAATAGTGTGGTGATCATCAATTTCAATGTCTCCGACAGCCTGAACGTCTAAATCAATCATACTATGCTTGGAAAAGGACTCGAGCATGTGATTAAAAAAGTTCACACCTGTGGAAATGTTATAATTTCCTATTCCGTCCAAATCCATTTTTATACTGATGTCTGTTTCTGAAGTTTTTCTTGAAACGTTTGAAATTCTTGTCATATTATACCTGTCTTTAAATTGATTTTACCTTCAAGCATTTACCCATCTTGTCCAGGACGTATGATTTTAATGCAGTTTGTAGGACATTTCATTGCACATAGTGTACAAACATGACAATATCTTAAGTCCAATATACGTGCAACGTTAGTAATTTTCCAAATTTTAGCAGCTTTGGGACAAATCTCCTCACATTTACCACATGCAATACATTTATCCTCATCGACTAAAATTTGCAACATATAATCACCATTATAATTTTAAAGTAGCAACAGACATTGCTTTAAATCCGAGATAGACTTCTTTTCCAATATTCAGATTTAATTCTTTTTCAGCAGATACGGTTATATCACAGCATAACTCTACTCCGCCAACATTCACTTTAACGCGAATTATTTCACCATTAAGTCTCATTTCAACAATTTGACCTTTGAGAATATTACGAATGCTTGAAGTCTGTGGCTCCAACATTAGAAAGATATTATCATAACTAATTAAAGCCAGCAATTTATCTCCCAAATTATAATTTCTATTTAATGGAGCATTGATTTCAAAATCCTCCATCTTAATAGTCATTACGCCTTTAGTTTCATTAATATTGACTATTTCCGCTTCAATTTCATTAACATCTTTATGAAGCTCCATAATCGCATTAATTTTTTTACATTCTTTCAAAATAGAATATCCTTCTTCAGTAAGGGTAGTTCCACCACCCCCACCTTTTCCACCTTTAGTTGTACTAACAATTTTTACATTAAGTGTTGATTCAATTTTTTCAATGTAATTTAATGCAGTCCTATAGGAAACATTAACGTCCTTTGCTGCATCAGTTAAAGAACCAGTGCCTAATATGGACTCTAATAACTGATATTTTTTACTGTCAAGTAAAAAAGAGTTTCCATCTACATTGATTTTATATTCAACACCTGCACTCACATCAGCCATTATATAATCCCCCAATCATATAATATGATTAATTCTATATTTTTTATAATTTAAATAACTTTTCAATTAGTTATTTCTAAATTCTATCTTTTCAACAAAGTTTAACAGTTTATTAACTATTTTAGAAAGAGGGCCCAACTTAGATGAATATTCCCTTAAAGTCTCGATATCATCCTTTGTGAAAAATTTAACTAAAATTAAAGCAAAGAAATAAACAATCATGCACACAAATATTCCAGGGAATAAAAACAAGGTAGTTTTAGGAATGAAAAGACCTGCAATACCCATAATAGCGGAAGCAACTATAATTTTAACTACCGGCAATGTTGGAGCCTTTGTTTCTGTTAATTTAAATACAAAGTAAACGCAAGGAACCATCATTACAAAACAGGCTATGGTAGTTGCTAAAGCACCACCTGCAATACCCATATCAGGAACAAGCATCCAGCTGAAAATTCCGGTAATAATTGATCCGACTATCAGAATATACATAGGAATTCTAGGATTTCCAATTCCCTGAATAATACTGGTGGAAATTGAAAATATTGAATAGAATGTCATACCTATAGCCAATATTGCTAAAGCGGATGCTCCTGCAACGTAGGCAGGGTCTTTGAAATAAAGTAATCTTAAAGTAGGAGTAGCGAAAAGAGCTAAACCGATACACATTGGAACTACAAACAACAATGAAATCTTATAAGATTCGCCGACATACTTTTGAAGAGCAGGAATGTCATGAACCTTGAACGCTTCGGATGAAGCCGGAAGGATTGTTGTTGCAACAGAAATAGAAATCATTAAAGGCAGTCTTGAAATAGGATCAGCAGCTGCAAAAAATCCGACATCCTGGAAAGTTAAAAATTTACCCATAGCTATTGTACAAATATTATAAATCAGCATTTCAGCAATAGCTGTGATGATAACCGGAATGGAGAATTTGACCAGTGTGAACGCCAATTCCAATTCATCACGGCGTGTGAAAACAAAATCTTCACTAGGTTTTGGAATATATTTTGGCATGTACACCTTAAAAATATAAATTGCAGCAACAGCAGCAAGAGAATAACCTATAACAGTACCCCATAGAGCCCCGACAGTGGAAAACCCTATTAAAACAAATGCAGTTGCACACAAAATCATTCCTAATTGCTCAACCGCACGGGTGTATACAATATATTCCATTTTATATACTCCCTGAAATGCGCCTCTGAATGCACCTACAATAACACTGAACGGAGTAATCAAACCAACAATCTGCAATGGAATCAATGCAAGAGGTTTTCCCAAATAATCATAAGCCAACCATGGAGAAACAACGAAAATCATCAGAATTCCCAGAAATATCCCCAGAAATACCATGATTTTTAAGGCCGTGTATATGGTATGCCTTGCCATGTCATGCTCATTGACTGCTTCATATTCTGCGACATACTTGGCAATAGCCGGAGGAAGTCCCCCCGCAGCGAGAGTCTGGAATATTCCTTGGAAAGGCAAGGTAATTCCCAAAACACCGTAAGCGGTAGGTCCTAACAGTGTAGCCATTAAAAAACGATAAAGATAACCGCCTATACGGAAAATGATATTTCCAATAAAAATTATTAAACTCCCACGTACTAACTTATTGCCCATAATATACCTTTAAAAAGTAGTTATTATAAATATAAATTGATTTTAGTATTTAAATATACTTATTTAAAAAATTTTTAAATTCATGTAAAGTCCTGTCCAATGACTCCATACCGTAATCATCCTCTTTAATATCTTCTATGGAATCATTTGACCAGAAAGAAGCCCCCAAATTTGAACCGAATGGTCCTCCACTAACAGGAATAATACCATGTATCATGAAATATGTAATATTTTTTAGATGGGCGAAATCCTGACCTCCTGTCCTGTCACCGCCAACTGCAATGCTCATTCCAATTTTACCTCGAAGCAGATTATAGTCAATCGCCTCCAATGCCCTGGTTCTATCCATAATAGCTGCCAGGTTACTGCTTATACCTCCGCTTTGAACAGGAGTGGCTAAAATAAGGCCGTCTGCTTCCTGAAGACCTTCATATACCTCAAGCATATCATCTTCGATAATACACTTTTTATGCTCCAAACAGTAATCGCAATGCATACAAGGTTTTATGCTCTTAGCCTGACAGGTAAAAATTTCTGTTTCAAAACCGTCATTTTCCAGCTTATCCAATGCATTATTTAAAACATATGCTGTAGTATTGTTTCGCGGACTAGCGCAAATTCCAAAAACTTTCATGAGAATACTTTGTAATAGCCTTTTTAAATATTTTAAGAATAGAACTTGCGGATTTTTAAACGAATAGGCAAACGTAAAGTAATACTTATTTCCAAGACCTTGTTCTAAGTTAAAACAGGAAAAGTTTAGGTAAGGTTTATAATAAAAAAAGTACAAACAGTAATGTGAGGATTTAAAAATGAAAGTGGGTAAAGGTATTGTAAAAAAATATTCAAGGGAATATAACAGAACATTAAAAAACGGTGAACGCAAAAAGTACACTACAGAACAGATTCAAATAACAGTACCAAAAAACGAAGACATTTATGAAAACAAAGAAGAAGTACTCATTATTCCTCAAGACGAAATTGAAAACTTTAAAAATTTAGAAAAAGAAAACGAATCATTAAAAATAGCTAATTATTTACATGTTGAGGAAGTGAAGGAATTGGAAGGACAGCTAGAAGAAAATTTAAACCCATCAACTTTAGAATTTCAAAATGAAATTGAAAATTTAAAAGCGGAAATCGCACAAAAGAACAGTGATTTAGAGGAGATGGAAAATAAATTTAAATCCTTGCACCAAGATAACCTCAATGAACTGAAACATGAAAATAATTTAATTAAAGATAAGCATTCCAAACTAATAATTGAGAATGAGAACCTCAAAACCAAATTCGTCAATATAAAAACCGAAAACGAAAACCTCAAAACCAAATACACCAGCATAAAAGAGGAAAATAAAAACCTAAAAACCAAATGCTCCACTTTAAAAGAAGAACACACCTCAATAAAAGAAAGCTATAATCAAGTAAGCAGTAAATATGATCAGCTGAAACAGGAAAATCTCAACACTAAAACCAGTTATGCTGAAATGTATGAGCTTAACGAAGATTTAGAAAAGGATTATGACAACCTTCGCATTGAATACAATGATTTGGTTGATAAATACAACGCTTTAGAAGAAGAGCTATATAACATTAAAAATACAAGGTCACATGATGAATATATAGCCAATAAAGTTAAAGAATTTATTTTAAAAAGTAGAAGTTAAATTTCTCAAGCCTAAAAAAGCTAGAGAATATTTTTTTTAATATTATAAAGTTTTATAGTCATCCTGAAATTCAGGATTCCATCTTTTTAATCCAGGAATGAACATTGCTGTAATACCTGTAGCTTGAGTTTCAGCAAGTCTAGGATTTTTTGCCATCATCTCTTTTGTTTTTCTAACAATCATTTCATTAAGAGTTATATCTGGCTCAGTGTATTCTCCATTTTGAAAACAATCAATGCAAAATTCAGGATTTAGACTTCCATCTTTGTTAGTTCCATAATCTTCCTTAACGATTGGTCTACCACATGAATTACAAAATCCCATAATAAACACCTTAAAAAAAAATAGAGGTAAATTAGAAATAATCTAATTTACTAGTTGTCTTTCACTTCAATATTTTCATCTTCATCCATAGCAAGTCTCATGTTGTCTGGATCTGGGTCAAAGTGTTCTAAGAAGTCTTGAGCAGCTCTTCTTACATCTCTTGAACCAATGATGTATCTACCTGCAATAATGATGTTTGCACCTTTGCCGATAGCTTCTTCAACATTTGTAGGTTTAATACCTCCAGCAACAGCAACAAGACCTTTTTTACCAAGGACTTCTTTAATATCTTTAATATTACCCCATTCGGTCATGTCACCAGTATCTTCACCATGTTCTGCTCTGTATGATTCCATGTCAACATTTCTGTGTAATAAAACAATGTCTGGTTTTAAATCATCTGGAAGTAAAGCTAATTTATCAGCAAATCCGTCAACGTTCATCATATCAAGGATGGAATAAATACCTTGTTTTTGAGTTTCGTGGATTGCTTTAGCAATAGATTCAATAGTACCTAAACCGGAAATAGCTACTGCATCTGCAGTTTCATCAGCAGCCATTTTAACTTCAACACGGCCAACATCTAAAGTTTTTAAGTCAGCAATGATGAATGCATCAGGACGTAAAGCTCTGATTTTACCGATAATTCCAACACCGAATTTTTTGACAAGTGGAGTACCTGCTTCGAGAAGGATTCTGTCATTGTCAGGCAATTCTGAAATAATTCTTTCCATTGCAGCTTCATTATCAAGGTCAAGTGCAACTTGTAAGTATGGTGGTGACCAAAGTTTTTTGACTTTGAATCCCATAATTGGGTGAGTTCCACGGTCTTTTTCTGCAAGGACTTTATCGATTGATGGGTAACCTTCCATTGCTCTTCTGATAGCTAATTTGGTTGCTCCATAGTTGTACTGATAAATTTTCCTGTAATCTTCTGCAGAAGGATCAATGAATACACTAACATTAATTACAATATCTTCAACAATATCTTTTGGAATGTATCCGTCTTCAACTGCATCAGCTACTGCTCTTGCAACAGCAGTTTGTGCAGGTCCAAATATTTTACTTGCATCATCTAAATCTCCAACAGTTACTTTAGGAATAATTAAAGTAGCTGGTTTGGTCATTAGATTAGGTCTAATTACACTAGTTAGTGGAGTGTGTCCTACTGAGAGGTTAGATAAACCATTAGCGAAAGCTTGGCCAACAGGTCCAAATTTATCACCAATTAATAAATCAACGTGTGCTAATTCAGGGCCATCTCCAATAAGAGCTTCTCCTATTCTATACATTGGGTCCATTAAATTTCCTCCGTAATATAATAACAATTTATAGTATATTTTTATTTGTAAATATAATTATTGGAAATTAATCCTTCTTGAGATATTTTTTGGTAAAGGTAATTTTCTGAAAGGTTTACCTTCACATTTTTCATTGATTTCAGCTATTAACTCATCGACTGTCATGTCAACCTTTTCACCAGTTTCACGTACGGTTACTTGGAATTTACCGGATTCAGCTTCTTTATCACCGACAACGAAGATGTATGGAATCCATTCTTGGGATGCATTTCTGATTTTTTTACCTACACTTTCATCCCTGTCATCGACATCCACACGGATGTTTGAAGCGTTGATTTTTTGATATAATTCTTCTGCAAATTCCTCATGTGCCTCTCCGACAGTAATAATTCTAGCCTGAATAGGACTTAACCAGGTTGGTAACATTGGAGCCCTTTCATTGATTTCAATAGCTGTTTTTTCAAGCATTGCGCATAAAACCCTTTCAATACTTCCGGTTGGTGAAGTGTGCAGGATTGTAGGATTGTGCTGTTTGCCGTCTTCTCCCAAGTAAGTAATGTCAAATCTTTTACCACTTTCAACATCTATTTGAACTGTAGGGTTTTCAATTGGACGTCCTAATGCGTCAATGTTTGCTAAATCTATTTTACATACCCAGTAATGGTGTCTTTCAGGTAAAATTTCTAAAAGAATTGGTTTGTTGAATTTACGGGCAATTTCATACATCCATTGTTCATTTTCATCGAAGAAGTCTTGGGTTGCTCTGAAAATTACTTCGAAATCTAAATTCAAGTCCACACCGGTTTGCATACACATGTCGGTTTGCTGGGAAAACTCATCCAAGGATGAAGGTACATCAGTACAGAATGAGTGGCAATCAGGCATGGTGAATGCTCTTAATCTTTTAAGACCAACAACTTCACCTTTTTTCTCATAACGGAAACTGTATCTGGTTAATTCGAAAATTTTAGCAGGGAAGTTTTTCCAGGTCAAGTAGGAATCGGACATTAATCTGAATGCGCCGAAACAAGCTGCAAATCTAAGCATTAAATTCTTTTTGGTGTCGGTTCTGTATTGTCTTTCACCGAATTTGTAAGCGTGCTCGTAAATTGCCTGGTTGTCCAAATCATAGAAGATTGGAGTTTCTACAGGCATTGCTCCACGCTCAACAGTTAAGTCATAAACATAATCCGCAAGCAAATCTCTGATTAATTTTCCTTTAGGATACCATCTTAGGTTTCCGACATCAGATGCAGGTTCATAGTCACAGATTTCCTTTTCTCTCATTATTTTAACGTGAGGAGGTTCGCCTTCATCAGATGCTCCACGACCAAGTTCATAATCAACCAATTGCTTGAATGCATGATTATCAAAATCAAAGTCATCAATTTCAGTAATTTTGTCTCCTTCAAGAATTTGCCATTTGGAAGGTTTCCTTTCTACTTTTACTTCTTCCTTATCGGCAGTGATTGTTCTTGAAAGTTCACTTAATGGGTGACCTTTACAGGAAATTTCAAATGCCTTATACCATCCGAAAGGTACCCTTTTAACATTTAAGTTTTCAGCTAAAAGTGCTTCTTCTGTATCTTTTAAGATTTGGATAGCAACTTTTGGAGATCCTAATGAAGAAGATAAGTGAGCATAAGGATATAATACGATATTTTCTGCTTTAACTTGTTCATTAGTTTTTATAACTTCGCTAACTAAGTTCTTAACGATACCTTCTGGATTATCTTCATCTTCTTTTTCAACACTTGTAAATACTACTAAAGAATCATCAAAGGAACCTTCATGTAAAGCTTCATCGATTTCTTCAGCTACAGGTGTTTTATTTTTTACATTATAATTTAAATAATCAGAATGGATTAATAAAATTCTCATTATACCACCATATATTATGATATAAATTTTAGTTTTAATGTTATATAAAAATAGCTAATTAATACATTAAATTAAAATTTTACAACATTTTTTAAAAATTTTTAGCTTAGATTCCCATGGCAAAAAAACAATTAATTAATATGATATAACTACAATGTATTATTATGAGAATAATATTAGCAGGAACCGGTAGTGCAGTTGGAAAAACAACAATAGCTACAGGAATAATGAAAGCGTTAAGCGAAAAATATAATGTGCAGCCGTTCAAAGTTGGACCTGATTACATTGACCCGTCTTACCACACATTAGCTACTGGAAACACCTCCAGAAACCTGGATTCATTTTTTATGAAAGAAGGACAGGTTAGAGATTCCTACCTTAAGGCAATGTGCGATAAAGATATTGCAGTTATCGAAGGTGTTCGAGGATTATACGAAGGAATTGATTCCGTTAATGATATTGGAAGTACCGCTTCAATTGCCAAATCACTTAAGGCTCCAGTTATTCTGATAATTAATTCAAGAAGTCTCGTTAAAAGTGCTGCCGCATTGGTTTTGGGTTTCAAGGCATTGGATCCAGAAATTAATATTGCCGGTGTTATTCTCAACAAGGTTAAAAATAAAGCTCATTTTGAAAAAACCAAACGTTCCATTGAAGAGATAACAAACACCGAAGTGATTGGTGGAATAACAAGAGACGATAAAATATCTATTGAACAAAGACATTTAGGTCTTGTTCCTGCTGTAGAAAGAGAAAATTCTCTTAAATATATTGACATTTGGTCAGAGGTCATCAAAAACTCAATTGATTTGGACAGATTGGTTGAAATTGCAAAAACAGCACCCAAATTAACATCAGACATCATTCCTATCTGGAACAAAATCAATAAGCAGCCTGTCAAAATCGGTGTTGCATTTGATGAAGTTTTTAATTTTTATTATAAGGAAAATATAGAATCACTTGAAGCGAACAATGCAAAGGTTGTCTATTTTTCACCGTTGAAAGATGAAGGGTTGCCTGATGTTGACGGACTATACATTGGTGGAGGATATCCTGAGCTGTTTTCAAAACAGCTCAGTGAAAATGAAAACATGCTTAAGCAAATCAAGCAGTTCCACCTGGAAAACAGACCTATTTTTGCCGAATGCGGCGGTTTAATGTATCTTATGAATTCCATCCATGATGACAGAATGGTGAATGTATACCCTTACAAGTCAGTTTTAACAGACCGTGTACAGGCGTTGAAGTACACAATAGCTGAAGTTACACAGGACAACATCATCTCCAAGAAGGGTGAAAAGTTTAACGGACATGAATTCCACTATTCAAAAGTTCTTGTCGATGACAATAATATCAAGCATAACCTTGCCTTTAGTATTTTAAGAGGAAAAGGGTCATACAATCTGCAAGACGGATTTATGGAAAGAAATACACTTGCAAGTTATGTCCACACACACGTTGCGGCAATGCCTAACTTTGGTGGAAATCTCGCCATTTCCTCATTGGAACTAGGTGGTTAGAATGAATTTCAAAAAAATCGATTTTTTCCAGCCCATGATTTTAGTGGTTGCAATTCTGGCCTTTCTATCAATGGGATATATCGGATCATTCAATTACAGGTTTGAAGATCCTTTGGATTTGGAAGTGATTTTAACTGTTGTTTTTGCATGCCTGATATTTGCAGTTGGCGCATTAATTGTAAAATATAAAATTAAGATAGATGACAGCAAACAAATCGATTTTTTATCTGAAAAGTTACTGATAATTCTTGTTGTTATAGCACTGATACTGCAGGCTTTGAATATTGTTTTAATAGGGGGAATTCCTCTTTTCGATAGCGTATTGAAATCAAATGCAACAACAAACATCTGGAGAGTTGCATATCCATTATTTTTAATCATGATGAACGTGCTGCTTGCAAAGTATTATGACAGGAAATATCTGCTTCTGGTTGTTTTAGGAGCATTGATTTTTGGTCTTAACGGCTATAGAACTTCAGTATTGGGAATTTTAGGAAGTACTTTCATAACCCTTTATTATCTTGATAAAATATCCAGAAAAGTAGGAATAATATTCATAGCCGTCATTGTACTGGGAATAATGGCCATAGGATATATCGCCTCACAGTCAATAGCAAACCAGCACTGGACATTGAATCCTCTTGAATTGGTGTTCTACAGGGCAGCATTTACACTGGAAGTCTTTGAAAGAATATTAATACTTGGCGGAACCACCCACGGACACATATTAAGTATGATTTTTTCATCAGGCAGTCCGAGAACCTTTATTGGCCAGTATGTACTCACAGACAATGTTTGCTTAACATCAACATTATTCGGACCAGTATATCTTGACTTCGGTTTAATAGGCCTTACAATACAGATGGCTTTTATGGGAGTATTTTTAGGATTAGTCCATAAATTAAAAAAAGGAATTGGTGTTGGTATCTATTCTATAATCTTAACACACACATTGATTTGGATAGAAACCGGACCAACAGACATTATGATATGGTTTTTATACCTAATAGGATTCATTCTATTAATAATTAATTTTAATCATATAAAATTAAACAAAGATTAAGATAATTAAAATAATTAATGAAACAAAGAATACGAATGTTCCTTTTACAACGAACTCGCTGTTTCTTTCTGTATATAATGATAAACCATATGATAAAAGCAATGCAACAACCATTTCTATTAATCCTGCAATACCTGCATCTACACCTAAAATGTTACCGAATAGGTATGCAAGAGCATAGGAAATAATTACAACCAGAATAATTAAAACAATCGGATTTTTGATTAATCTAAATAATAATGGTTCATAATTTGAATTTCGCCTGCTGTCATAATTGTACAGGTTAGTTGGCTGATAGGATGAAATACCGCCCTGAGTGAACCTGTTCTTATTTATCAAAGAGGTCAAACCACTTGCTCTTGAATGCCTTGGCTCATCAATCTGACGATACAATGAACTTTTATAAACATTCGGATGTGCTTCTCTTCTCTGCATAAAATATTCCATATCAGATGCATCGTATTCATATTCAGGATATTCCTCATCGAGGTACGCAGAAGCCCCACCGTCATAAGGAGTATTGTCCAAAGTAGTCTGAGAAGTTCTGTCTTGATAACGCTTAGCCAGTTCAAGTAAGTTGTCTCTGTCAACTAATTTAATATTTTTCCTAAGTGCGTAATTTCTTGCCTGATTGGAGAAATATGAAGAGGATACAATGGTAACTTTTGAAGCTTTTAAGCTTTCTTGCACATCTTCCATTTCTTTTAAAACATCCACTCCAATTTCAAAGTCCTTGTCATAATTTTTACATGCAACAACGACACCAAAATCACCAATTGTTGTAGGAAGTATCGCATATATGTCTATGACTTTCTGAGAGGTTTTAAAATTCTTATAAACCTTGAAACCAGAGTCCTCCATAACTTTTGCTATAAAATTAATCAATTGTGGTTTTTCCAAGTTTCCACCCGTGTGTGTTTTTTCAAAATTAATAATATATTTTATAATTAAAATTATTATTAAAGTTTTTTATAATCACCAAAAAACCTAAAATTATTTAAAAAATAAACTGCCTTAATAAATATATGAAAGCATTAGTAAGTAATGACGATGGAATAACCGCATCAGGAATATTTGCTGCCAAAAAGGCTGTCGATGACTTATGTGACACTTATGTAGTAGCTCCTGAAAGACAACAAAGCGGAATTGGCCATGCATTAACCTTATATGAACCATTAAGAATAAATGACTACACTTTGAAAGACGGAAGTAAAGGTTATGGAGTAAGCGGAACCCCGACCGATGCGGTCACCATAGGCCTTTTTAAGATTCTTAATGAAAAGCCTGACCTGATGATTTCCGGAATAAATACCGGATACAACATAGGCAAAGCCGAACTTACAACATCAGGAACATTAGGTGCAGCTTTGGAAGCAGCCAGTTTCGGAATTCCAACAATAGCCATCTCCCAGGAAGTGACAAGAGACGACATTAAATTTGAAAATGGTGAAAACGAGATTGATTTCAGTTTTGCCGGAAAAATGCTTAAAAAATTAGCTAAAATAATATTAAAAAAAGGGTTGCCTGAAGGAATTGATTTATTGAATGTTAATATTCCGGAAAACCCTGTAAATGAAGAATTTGAAGTCGTTAAACTTGGAAAAAGAATGTATGTGCCAGAGATTGATATTCGTTTGGATCCACGCGAAAAACCTTATTACTGGATTGGCGGAGATCCATATGATAGTGATGAACCCGGCACTGATGGTTATGAATTACGTAAAGCTCATAAAACTACAATAACACCTTTAACAATAGATATGACAGGTGATATGAGTTTATTAAAAGAATGGTTAGATTAAAATACTTATAAGTTTAAATCTTTAAGAATTTTTTCTCTTTCTTCCCTAAGCTCATTTAAAATCTTTTCATCTGTACATCCGTCTTTTTTTAATTGAGCTATTGTACGAGTAATAGCTTCTAAATTACTTTCTAATTGATTTATTGCCATAGTATATATTATTAAACTTAAACTATATAAAGTTGGAACATCAAAATAATAAAATAGAATATTCAAGGATTTGAAAAAATGAGTCGAGAACAAGATAATGTAAACAAACTTTTTGCACAATTTAAAAATAAGTACGTTAGTGTTGATTTAAGAGATAACAATCAAAGTGAAGGAAAAATAGTAGCTATTGATAATTACTTAAATATTGTCCTTGAAAATGAAAACGGCCTTGAAACTATCAAAGGCGGAAACGTAGTATTTGTCAGTTTAAAAGAAGACAAAAAATAGGAATTAAATATCAACTTCAATTCCTAAAATCTCTTTTTTACCGTTATAAACATCCATTGCTATTTGAGCTGCACCGATAGCTCCAGATTCTTTTGAAATGACTTTCAAGTCATATTTATTTTTGAAATATTTGTTTATTTCATCTTCAAAATTGAATGGCTCTGTTGCACTTCCTATAGAACCTGTTAAAACTATCCCTTCAATTTCATTTTCACATACAACTTCAAGACCTGCTATTTCCATAGCTACTGTCATTATCAGTGTATCGATAGCTAGTTTCGCTTTCTCGTCACCTTTTCTGTAATTTTCCAAAAGCTGATCTTTCATATTGGCGACCTTGCCATCAATGCCTGCTATCTTGATAGCCCCTGCATGTGAAAAACAGTCATTGGCTGATGCGTTGTTCTCGTCAATGTTTCTAATCATTGCCAAATCTATTGGTCCGTGAACAATACCCATTGCACCAACGCAAGCGTCCATAGCTCCTTTTATCTTTCCATCTTCAATCAGTATGTCTACACTATTGGAAGAGATATCCGCTACAATAAAATTGGACCATCCGGTCTCCTTTACTGCATTGTATGAAATACTAACCTTTTCGGGACTTGCCTGGTGAGAATAAGCCGCTCTAAACAATTCATTTAAAGAAGTGGAATCCTTATGAAGACCAGGAATCATGATTGAATCAATATCCAGCTGTTCCAACTCAGAAAAAACAGATGTTCCTCCGCCAGTAACCTTACCGGCACCATTGATTGATAAAATTCCCCTGTCCTCCACTTTTTCAGTTGGAAGAATCTTATTAATACCGTCACCCATTGCGTAGGTAATGGCCATCAGTTTTACGTCTTCAAAATCAACACGTTTCGCAAGTTCCTCAGTTGCTGAAACTAGACCTTTCTTACTTTCCTCTCTTCCTATTTTAAAAACATCAATAACATTGCCTTCATCAGACATCAAACAAAAAGAGATTCCAGTAGTTCCATGGTCCATCCCGATAAATACCATGATTATCACAAAAAAATTAAAATAAAAAAAGAAAATAAAAAGACTTAATCGTCTTTTTGTAATCCACAAGCTTTTCTTAATCTTTCACCGACAATTTCAATGTCCATTTGACTTTGTTCTGCTCTCATTTCTTTTAAGTTAGCACCGTCGGTAATGTTTTCATCAGCCCATTCTTTTTTGAAGGTACCATCTTGGATTTGTTTTAATGTTTCTTTCATACCTTCTTTTGCTTCATCAGTAATGATTTTTTTACCTCTGGTTAAACCACCATATTCAGCAGTGTTACTTACATCATGCCACATTCCAGCGAAACCTTTTTCGTAGATTAAGTCAACGATAAGTTTTACTTCGTGACAGGTTTCAAAGTAAGCGATTTCAGGCTGATAACCTGCTTCAACTAAAGTGGTGAATCCTGCATTGATTAATTCAGTAATACCACCACATAAAACAGTTTGTTCACCAAATAAGTCAGTTTCGGTTTCTTCTTTGAAAGTGGTTTCTAAAACACCAGCTTTGGTTAATCCACAAGCTTTTGCCATACCTAATGCAAGTTGTAAAGCGTCACCGGTAGCGTCTTGCTGTACAGCTACTAAACCAGGGATACCGAATCCTTCTTCGTAGGTTCTTCTTACCATGGATCCTGGTCCTTTTGGTGCAAACATTACAATGTTTACGTCTTCACCCGGTTTGATTAATTCAAAGTGGATGTTGTAACCGTGAGAGAATGAAATTGTGTTTCCAGCTTCAACATATGGTGCAATTTGTTCGTTGTATACTTTTTCCTGGATTTCATCAGGTAGCAAGATGTGAATGATGTCAGCTTCTTTTGCTGCATCTTCAATGGTTTTTACAGTCATTCCATCTTCTTGGACTAAGTTCCAAGAACTACCATTTTCTCTTACACCAACAATAACATTAGCTCCACTGTCAGCCATGTTTCTGGATTGTGCTCTTCCTTGGGAACCATATCCGATAACAGCTATGGTTTTACCTTCAAGAGCGTCTGTATTTACATCTGCATCATAATACATTTTCATTTTAAATCATCTCGTAAAATAATTTAATAATATTAAGATATATAAAATATCATTTAATAAATATGAATTTTTATATTTATAAAAGTAACTTAAAAAAGACTTTAAATACTATTATTGTAATATATAGTATACAATAAAAAGGTGATATTATTAAGAAATTATATAATCTATTGTTATTTTCATTGATTTTATTTTTAGCTATCGGAATAGTGTCTGCATCAGAAAATACCACCGATACTGGAGATATTGGAAATCTAATTGATGAATGTGAAGACCAAGGTACAATAAAACTTGATGAAAAAACATATGAATTAAATCCTGACAATGAGACACATTTATATTTAAATAAAACCATTTCAATTGAAGGAACACATGGAAAAACAGTCATTTACGGGAAAAATTCCACTTTATATTTAGATGTTGAAAAAGAGCCAGAGCCTGACTATAATGGAACAATCATAATTGCAAAAGACATTTATGATGTTAAAAATACTGGAAAACACATTATTTTTAAAAATATCACTTTCAAGGATTTAAACTTAATAAGTCATCACAATATGAGCTTTTTAGATTGTAAATTCATAAATACAAATTTCACAAGCAAAGAATTAAACAATAGCTTTGATAATTGTGTGTTTGATAAATCAAAGATTGAATTGAACCAATATGACATGTTCAGATATACATACTATTCAAAAATAATCAACTGTACCTTTTACAACTCAACAGTTACTTCAAAGACCAATATATTTCTCCAAATTGTTGGAAGTTCCAGAATATTTATGCATAATAGTATAGATTTAATAAATTCAAGTCTTTTCAGCTCAGACATTACGCTATCCCACTATAACATTAACATGACAAACTTGAAATTCCACGATTCAAATTTAAAAGGATGGTCCGACATCATAAACATTACAAACACATCATTTGCTAACCCTGTAATTGACTATGACTACACAGATATCAATTTTGAAAAAACTATTATTAATAATGCTGAATTCATATTGCAGGCAGGATATTATGCAAAAGGATGTAAAATAGTTTTAAAAGATAGTAAAATCACCAACTCTACTTTTGGATTTGACACAAATATTGGATCTAGACCGTCAAATTTAATAATTCAAAATTCCTCTGTTGAGGAGTGTGAAATTAAAACAGTAGATACCAACATTAAATCACATGACTCAAATTTCAATAAATCAACCATAGAGTTATACTTATCAAATTTAAACTTATACAATTCAATATTTTACAATGACGGAAACATGAACGATACCATAAAAACAATTATCGAAGATTCATTCCCTACAAGAGACGAAAATGGAACATTCATTGAAAAAATCTTTATTATCCCAGTTAATACTAGTTATACTTCAGAAAACTCATATTTCATCAACAATAGTGGAAAATACGAAATCAATGATTCTGACATCAATGTTGATACATCATATAGAATAACATTTGATAAAAATATTCCACACCACATTAATGAAAACATTACCTTTAATGTGAAAGACTATAAGGGAAATCCGGTTTCAAATTTCAGATTAACAATTAAAAACTCAAATAATTATTATACAGTTTTAATCTTTACAGATGAAAAGGGTAATGCGAATTATACTCTTGAAGACATAGGTGAATTAACACTTGAAATATCTTATGAATCTTTTAACTTACATTGGATATCCAATATAAATCAAATGCAAGTTAATTTAACCGTAAATCCAAAAATATCTGATATAAAGTTAATTAAAGACTTTAAATTCAATAAATATTCAAATATCAATAGTTTTTTAGAATTAAAAACAGTAAGCAACTATACTGGTGATTTATCAGGTATTCCAGTTATTTTTAAAGTATTTACAGGCAATAAATACAAAGCATATCGTGAAACAACAGATTCTAATGGAGATGTAGTTTTTGAAATTCCTACAAAACTTGATGCGGGAACTCATAAAATCCAAGTTATCATTGGAAAAGAGATAATGAAAACAACTTCCATTAAAATTGACAAAGCAAGAACAATCGTAAAAGCTCCAAAAGTAACCAATAAATACAAAAAATCAAGATATTTCAAAGTAACAATCAAAAATAAAGAAACCAAAAAAATGCTTTCTAACGTTAAAGTTAAAATAAAAGTGTTTACTGGTAAAAAATTCAAAACATATACAGCTAAAACAAATAAAAAAGGAATAGCAACAATAAATACTAAAAACTTAAAAATAGGAACACATAAAGTTGTTATTTCTTCTGCAAACAACAACTATAAAATATCTGCAAAAAGTGCAATAAAAATTAAAAAATAGATGGTTTAATAGCCATCTACTAAAACTTTTAACTCACCGGTTACAATGTCTATGATAAGACCATGTACTGGTACATCTGGAATCAATGGGTGGTTTTTGATTTTTTCCACAACGTCTTTTACGTTTTCTTCTTCTGATTCAAATCCACCAATCCATTCTTCAAGGTCATATTTTGCAATATCTTCTTCTTTGATGCCTCTTGCAAGCATTTTTTCTTTTAAAGCTTCAGCATCTGCACCAGCCATACCACATTCAGTGTGACCAACAACCATTACTTCTTCAGCACCAAGATTGTATAAAGCTGCGCCGATAGATCTGATTGCGTCTTCTCCAACAATAGAGTTTCCTGCATTTCTGACTATTTTTGCATCTCCTCTTTTAAGTCCTAAAGCTGGTTCGAAGAAATCGATTAATCTGCAGTCCATACAGGTTAAAATAGCTAATTTTTTAGCTGCATGGTGAGACATTTCTTCGCCTTCAAAGTTTTCTACAAATTCCTTATTGTCGTTTAATACATCTTCTAATATAGTCATTTTTATACTCCCCTTGCCATTCCGGTTAGGCCAGTACGTGAAATTTTTTTGATTCCATAACCTTTTAATAAAGATATGAATGCATTTACTTTCTTTTTATCTCCAGTTATCTCAATAATTAATGTTTCTTCTGTAACATCCAAAATATTGGCCCTGAAGATATTGGAATACTGCATTATTTCAGCTCTTGCTTTTGCATTAGGAATCTTTACCTTTACAAGGCACAATTCCCTTTTAACAGCATTTTCAGTAATATCTTTAATCTTGACAACATCAACTAACTTATTAAGTTGTTTTGTGACTTGTTCCAAACCTTTTTCATCAGCATGAACTGTTATGACCATTCTTGACAGGCCTTCAACTTCAGATACACCAACAGTTATGCCGTCAATGTTGATTCCTCTTCTATTCAACATTCCTGCGACTTTCTGTAAAACACCCGGTTTGTCTTCAACCAATGTAGAAATGACATGATATTTAAGTGTCATTTAAATCACATCCTTTTCAAGTTTGTATTCACCAATCATTTCGTTAATTCCAGCCCCTGGAGGCAGCATAGGCAGAGCCTCTTCCGAATCAATGACAATATCGAGCAATATTGCTTCATTATCTTTTATTGCTTTTGATAATGCCTCTTTAGTTTCACCAGGTTTGGTAATTCTTTCAGCGTTAATGTTAAAACTTTCAGCCAATTTGACAAAGTCCGGACTGTCTTTAAATACAGTTTGTGAATGTCTGTTATTGTATAATAAACTTTGCCATTGATATACCATTCCTAAAGTTCTGTTTTCTAAAACTATTGCAATTACAGGTATATCATAATCATAAACGGTAGCCAGTTCCTGACAAACCATTAAAAATCCACCATCACCGTTTATAGAAACAACAGGATCATCAGGACATGCCACTTTAGCACCGATAGCTGACGGGAATCCGAATCCCATAGTTCCAAGTCCTCCTGATGATATGAATTTACGCGGTTTTTGAGTATCATAGAAATGTGCCGCCCACATCTGATTCTGACCGACATCAGTTGTTAAAATTGAATCAGGAGTTAAAACTTCTGAAATTTCTTTTATTACAGTTTGAGGTTTAAGAGGCACATCATCATATGTTACTCTTGGAAGTAAATCAATTTTACGTTGTTTGATCATGTCTGTCCACTTATTAACATCATCTGAAGTGCTATAACCTTTTAATGATTTATTTAATGAAGATAAAATATTTTTTGCGTCCCCTACAATAGGTAAATCCACATCTACATTTTTACCGATTTCCGCAGGGTCAATATCAATATGAATAACTTTAGTATCCGGAACAAAGCTGTCAAGTCTTCCGGTTGTTCTGTCTGAGAACCTGATACCGATAGCAATCAACAAATCAGATTCATTTACAGTATCATTAGAAACTTTTCTACCGTGCATACCAAGCATTCCCAATGCCAAATCACTGGTTTCATCAATAGCTCCCTTACCTAAAAGTGAAGTCATTACAGGAGCATTTATAGTTTCTGCAAATTCTTTTAGTTCACTGCATGCATTTGATATGATAACACCTGCACCTGCTAAAATTAAAGGTTTTTTAGCCTCTCTAATTAAATTACAGGCTTTTTTAACTTGTCTAAGATTACCTTTAATGGTCGGATTATAACCCGGTGTATCGATTATAGTATCATCAAAAGCAGTCAATTCTCCTTCCTGAACTTCTTTTGGGACATCAATTAAAACAGGACCCGGTCTTCCGGTTGCTGCTATTTCAAAACTGGATTTAACAATTGAAGGTATTAAATCTGGATCTTTAGGTTGAAAACTATGTTTTACAATAGGCATTGTAATTCCAATAATATCTGCTTCTTGGAATGCATCATTTCCTATTAAATGGGTAGGAACCTGTCCGGTAATTGCCACAATAGGAGAAGAATCCATATAAGCTGTTCCAATACCAGTTACAAGGTTGGTCGCACCCGGTCCGGAAGTTGCCAAACACACACCTACACGACCTGAAGCTCTCGCATAACCGTCAGCTGCATGAGCTGCGCACTGTTCGTGTCTAACCAATATATGCTCCATGTCTGCATCATACAACATGTCATAAAATGGTATGGTTTGTCCGCCAGGATAACCAAA
The DNA here is from genome assembly GCF_015062935.1 of Methanobrevibacter sp. NCBI lineage: Archaea > Methanobacteriati > Methanobacteriota > Methanobacteria > Methanobacteriales > Methanobacteriaceae > Methanobrevibacter > Methanobrevibacter sp. The sequence continues at coordinate 136,647 of NZ_SUTM01000003.1, forward strand.
TATAGTTTTGACCCCCATATTTTTGAGGGATTCTATTATTGCTTCTCCGCCTCTCATTGTAAAAACCTTTTTATATATTATACAATTACATATGAATAAAAAAATATATATAATTATTGAAAATAATATTATTGTATTTAACTTGTGATGAATATGAATCTTACAAAGTATATTTGCCATAGAATGCCTGAGAGAAGTTTCTTCATTAAAGGTCATCAATTCCCAGTGTGTGCCCGATGCACAGGGTTTTACACAGGATTGGTTGTTTATTTAATATTTAATTCTTTCTTTAAACACAACTATGACATTTATACATTATTGATAGCCATTATCTTAATGATACCAGTAGCTATTGACGGAATCACACAATATTTTGGACCTAGGGAAAGCACAAATGCCTTAAGATTTGCAACAGGTTTCATTGGCGGTGTAGGTTTAATAATATTTTTAAAGATTATGATAAGGTGGGTTTTAAATGTATTGTTACAAATGTGGTGAAGACAATCCTGATGAAGCTAAATTCTGTAGAAATTGCGGCGCACCATTGAACCGGGACGAAGAAGTAAAAAAAGTGGAGGTCATTGATTCTCCAAATTACAATCAGAATCAACAACAGCAAAGGACTACCACTACAACAACAAGCACCTCATCAGGAAGCAGCGACAGCTCTGCATGGATAGGATGCTGCTGTCTAGGTTTAATTGTTGTATTTATCCTGTCAGCATTATTCAGCGGAATTTAAAAAAAAGTTAATCTTTTAGATAATAGTATAAAACAGCTTTTTGAGCATGCATTCTGTTTTCCGCTTCGTCATAGATTACGGACTGTGGCCCGTCAATAACATCAGCAGTTACTTCCTTACCTCTGATTGCAGGTAAACAATGCATGAATATAGCTCCATCATTAGCTAAAGCCATCAAATCACTATTTACTTGGAATGGGGCAAAATCAATTTCCCTTTTTTCTTTTTCATCTTCCTCACCCATACTTACCCAAACATCGGTGAATACTGCATCAACATTTTCCATTGCAACACCAATATCATCAGTGATAGTTATCTGAGTGTTGTTTTCTTCAGCATATTCAAAAGCAGTTTTTAAAATACTTTCAGCAGGCTCATAACCTTTAGGGCAAGCCAGTGACATGTCCATACCAAGCAGTGGAGCAATCAATAAAAGGGAATTGGATACATTATTTCCATCACCAACAAAACAGATTTTTTTGCCTTCCCAGTCACCTAAATGTTCTTTGATTGTCAGCATATCGGCAAGTGCCTGACAAGGGTGTTCCAAATCTGTTAATCCATTAATAACAGGGACGTCAGCATATTTAGCCAGTTCTTCAACATCTGAATGTTTTATTGCACGAATCATTATTCCATCAACGAAACGGCTTAAAACCTTTGCAGTATCTGAAATCGGTTCTCCTCTGCCCATCTGTAAATCATTGGAAGATAAAAATATTGCTCTTCCGCCTAACTGATACATTCCAACATCAAAAGAAACTCTGGTTCTTGTTGATGATTTTTGAAAGATCATCGCTAATGTTTTACCTTTGAGAGGTTTTTCCTCAATTTCTCCCGCTTTAATTTTACTAGCTAAATCAAGAATATGTTTAACATCGTCTTTGATGTCTGTTACTGACAATAAACTACCCATTATAATCCCCTTATAATATTAACAAAAATAAATATTTCTTATTTATATATATTAAATGTTTCCATGCATATCATTAAATGAATATGCACTACTAAAAGAATTGAAAATAATCAAAAAGTAAATTTTAGGAATTTCTGTACTGATATCTGATATCCAAAACTGTGGAAATTACCGGAATCAGCAGGAATAAATATATGCAATTGCTTGAAACATTGAAATCCAAAAGATTTATAATAACAACCAAACCCATTATGCTTCCAAGAGTAGTTAAAACATGCCTTTTTTCTTCTTTTGTGGGTTTTTCTTCTAAAAAGTCCCTTCTACTAGCATATATGTACATGAACAGGAATGAGATTATTGTCAGGAGGATATTGATTCCGAAAATAACTTCAGACAGGAAAAAGTGGGAATAATTTCCAATCAGTGAAGTTGTAAATGGAATGAATGAAAGTGAAATCAAAAAGAAAATATTAATCCACAGGTAAGGAATGTTTAGATTTTTAATCTTGATAAACTCATGATGATAAATCCAAAATGAACTAATTATGACAAAACTAACAATTGTAATGCCTATTGTGGGAGCTAAAGTTTCAAAGAATGATATGTAATTGGTGTAGGATGAAACTACTTCAGGAAGTGCAATACCGAATACTAAAAGTGTCATTACCATACCGAAAATACCATCGGTAAGACCCAATAACCTTCCTGGATCAATTCCAACATCCCTTTCAAATGCATCCCTAATACGGCCAAACATGCCTATATTGGAAGTATTTTCACCAGATGCCTCAATTAAATAAGGTGTTTTATCATTAGGAATCTTTTCAAAATTAACATTAGAGTATTTTTCCTGCAGAAACTCCTTTAATTCATCAAGAGTTTCCTCATCCCACTCATCTTTAATTGCATCAAGATGTTTTTTAATTTCTACAAGTTTTTTATACTTGTCTTCAACTTCCTTATCATTCATAAAATCAAAAAAAAGAAAAGAAATTTAGTTTAAAATTTCTTTCATATGTTCAACACGTTTGTTAACAAGTTCAGATGTACCGACATCTCTTCTGTGGTAAACATTACCTTTAACAAACTCACATGCCTTTTCAGCTATTTTTTCAGCTTCTTCAATGCTTTCACCGCTAGCTACAATACCTAATGCCCTTGAGCCAGACAGGTGAATTCCATCTTCTTCGGCAGAAACTGCTGCATAAAATACTTTAGCACCCATATCCTCAATAGCTTCCTCATCCACTTCAATCAATTCACCGGCATATTGGGTTTCAGGATATCCGTCAGGTACAATGTATTTGCATACGCTTGCTTTGTCTTCAAATTCGACTTTATCCAAATTGCCGTCAACAATAGCCTGACAAACTTCAACCAATGGAGTTTTTAAAAGTGGTAAAACGTTCATTGCTTCAGGATCTCCGAATCTTGCATTATATTCAATGAGTTTTGGTCCGTCAGCGGTCAGCATGAACTGCCCATATAAAATACCTTTGTAGGGTTCTGCTTCTTCGGCAATAGCTTTTAATGTAGCCTGCATAATTTCAACAGCTGCATCATAATCTTCTTGAGTTAAAAATGGTAATAAACCACCAACATCAGAGTATGAACCCATACCTCCTGTAATAGCACCGACATCTCCTTCAAATGCATGAGGATGGTCCTGTGCTGCAGGCATTGGTGCCAGGTGTTCTCCATCACAGAATGCCTGGATAGTGAATTCTTCACCTATTAATCTTTCTTCAATAATAACCTGAGCAAATCCGCCCATTTCATTATCGATTACTTCACAGGAATATTCTTTTGCTTCTTCATTGTCCTTAAGATGGTCACCTACGATTTTTACTCCTTTACCGCCTGTTAAACCTACCGGTTTTACTACAACATCACGGTCAAATTCATCTAAAAATGCGGATACATCTTCGGAATTATCAAATACTTTGTAAACCAATGATCCTTCGATTTTGTAGTCTTCGAAGAGTTTTCTCATAAATGATTTGTCAGTTTCAATACGTGCTGCACTTTGGGTTGGTCCAACACATTTGATTCCGTTTTTTTGAAGCTCATCCACGATTCCTTTTCCGAGAGGGGCTTCAGGGCCAATGAATGCGATATCAATATCATTTTCAACTGCATATTCGGCAACTTTTTCAACTTCCCCTTCATCACCTTGCTTGAATTCGGCAATTTTAGACATTCCAGGGTTAATTTTACTCATGTAACAGTATAATTCAACATCATCCTTTAAGGCATCAGCAATAGCATGTTCACGAGCACCAGTTCCAACAACTAAAACCTTCATAATAAATTCTCCTTTGATAAAATTATATCTTTAAAAATATTTATAATTGTCTTAATCCAAAAAGGATTTTAACATTATTTAACAAAACCTATATATTAATAAAAACAGACTACAATCATTGGTGATTTTATGAATAGAAACATTTTAATAGTCCTTATAATTATTGTTTTAGTAATTCTTGGAGGACTTGTCGTATTTTCTCAAAATACTGCAAAATCAGATACTCAAATTACTTTTTCAGGCAATACCAGTTTAGATAATGGAGATTCAATAAATTTTACTCTTAAAGATGCACAGGGAAATCCACTCGCAAATCAAAACGTGAGCATATTATTTGAAGGCAACGGAAACGTTGAAAAATACTCCATCATTACAGACAGCCAGGGAAAAGGAAGTTTGGTTTTAAATAATGAAGGTTCAGGTAACTATACAATATCCGTCAGTTTTGCAGGAGATGACAAATACAACAGCTGTTCTGCAACTCAAAAGATAACTGTCGGCGAGCAAAACACTGCCAATAACGATTACAGCAGTTCTGATAGTGCCAGCCAATCTACAAGTGACAGCTCATATTCGTCATCATCATCTTCCTCAAATGTGAATTATGACAGTGAATTGAATGTGAATTATGATTCCAACGGAAGAGTTGTTGGCGGGCAAAGTGACGGTGCAAGCTATGAAGAGCTCAAAAACAACCAACCGCAAGTAGATGAAGAAGGCAATCTGGTATAATATTTATGATTAATCAAATGATTAATCTACTTTTTCTTTTTTATTTTAAATAAATTACAATGTAATTTAAAAATATGAAATTTTTTTAAATAATTTATCAAAATATGTTCTTTTAATTATAAAAAAATTGATAAAGTATATAAATTACAAATTTAGAAAAGAAAATAGGAGGGAAATTATGAACAAAAATATTATAATTGCAATTTTAGTTGTCATCATCATAGCTGCAGTCGCTGCTTTTGTATTTACCCAACCAGCTACAACCGATGGTAAACTAAACACCCAAATCAATTTTTTAAGTGCAGATACCTTAAAAAATGGAGACCAAATTCAATTTGAACTTAAAGACGCACAGGGAAATGCAGTTACAGGTCAAATCGTTAACATTACTTACAATAACGAAAAATATTCTGTAGTTACTGATAATTCAGGTAAAGCATTCCTAACAATTGCCGGTGAAGAACCGGGTAAATATGATGTGACCGTTGATTACAACGGAACCGCTAAATATAACGGATGTACTGCAAAAACAACAGTTACAGTTGAAGAAGGTACTTCCACCGCTGCAGCAAATTCAACTGCTAATTCCACAGCAAGTACTGCTGCATACAATAATGCTACCTCAACCGGATCAGGACAACAACAAGCAACATCATCACAATCCTATTATGATGCTGATTTAAATGTCTACTACGATTCAAACGGTAAAATTATTGGCGGACAAAATGATGGTGCTAGCATCTATGAGGTTAGAAACAATCAACCACAAATTGATGAAAACGGTAATTTAGAATAGATTAATCAGATTACTGATTAATCACCTTTTTTTCTTTTTTAAAATTTCAATTTCATGCAAAATCTTTATATATTAACACTTGCATATACAAGAGTATAATTGCATATGCAAGAGAGAGGTAAAATATGGAGAAAAATGAAAATGTTGAAATGATTACAGGAGACCCTAAAAAGGCAATAAACAAATTATCCGTTCCTATTATAGCCAGTATGTTTTTGATTTTTGCAAATAACATCATTGACAGTATTTGGGTAGCTGGACTGGGACCCGAACCGCTGGCGGCACTGGGATATATCACACCACTATTCATGATACTGGTAGGATTTGGAAACGGACTTGGAGCAGGGGGTAACTCCCTGATTTCAAGATACATTGGAGCGGAGGATAAGGCCTCAGCAAACAACGCAGCAATACACAACCTGATTTTAAGCGTTATCGTATCAATATTTATTTCAATAGTATTCATCGCATTTATGAAACCGCTGCTCATAATGATGGGTGCATCATCAGTATTGAGCTATGCAATGGAGTACGGGTTCATCATATTCGCATGGACATTCGGACTTCTAATGCCGCCAATTGTAGGGGGAGCATTCAGAGCAGAAGGAGACATCAAAAGAGCAACAATACCAATAGCGCTGGCCGCAATAATCAATATGATTTTAGATCCGATATTCATATACACATTCAATATGGGGATTGCAGGAGCAGCATGGGCAACCGCTCTTGGACCTTTCATAAGCCTGCTTTTAATGTTCTACTGGATTTTTGTCAAAAAGGACACATACCTGTCATATAACTTTAAAGACTTCCATAACGACCTCAAGATGTATAAGGACATTTTAGTTGTAGGTATTCCTGCAAGCCTGGAACAGTTGGTATTATCTGTATTGACAATATTTGTAAACTATATGCTTACAATCGTGTCAGGACCTACAGCAGTGGCGGTCTATACTGCAGGATGGAGAATAGTCAATATCGGAATGCTTCCGGCAATAGGAGTTGGAACTGCAGCAATATCCGTTGCAGGAGTTGCATTCGGAGCCAGAAAATATGAAAACCTAAGAGTTGTTGCAAGATATGCTGTAAAAGTGGCATTGATAGCTTCAATTATAGTCTGTATAATTCTAAATGTATTTTCAAACCAGATTGCATTCATCTTCTCATATTCAGAAAGCAGCGCTGAGCTGGCACCGCTGATAGCAAGTTTCCTGCAGATAATGTGCCTGTTCATATTATACGTGCCCTTCGGTGCAAGTGCAGGTAACGTTTTCCAGGGTGTTGGAAAAGGAACAATATCATTTATCCTTACAACATTCAGGGAATTCATATTGGTATTGATATTTGCATATCTTTTAGGATTTACATTCCATATGGGAGAATTCGGTATTTACTGCGGAATGCTTCTAGGAGGAGGAATAGGATCTCTCATCTGTTATGCCTGCATTGAGCTTTACATTAACAAACTGATTAGAGGTAATCAAAATGCCGTTTGATAGCGATATTCCCACAGCACCTCTGGTTTCACTGTTACACAGAAAACAGACCACATGCATTAACAATGAACTGAAGGATGTTAACCTGAGCTCAGGACTGTATCCATTATTAATCAAAAGCTATAAGAATGAAGGAATCAGCCAGGAAGAACTGGCTGAGGCTCTGCATGTCAATGAAAGTACAGTTACTAGAAATCTGGAAAAACTAGAAAAGAAAGAACTGATAACAAGAACTCCTGAAAAAAGGAAAAAAATCATTAGTGTAACCAATAAAGGCGCTGATATAGCTCAGAATATAATGGACATTGATGAGAAGTGGGACAGCAATATCAAAAAATCATTAACAGATGAAGAGTTTGAAAATTTCAGGAATATACTGATAAAAATATGTGAGGACTTAAAATGAAGCAAACAATTGAAGACTTGAAAACAAGAAGAAGTATCAGAAAATTCAAAGACGAACAAATCTCAGATGAAGAATTGAAAACAATATTGGAAGCAGGAACCTATGCACCAACAGGAAGAGGTCTTCAATCCCCAAAAATTGTCGTAGTTCAAAACCCGGAAACAATTAAGGAATTTTCAGCCTGGAACAGAAGCTATTTTCCTATGGAAATGCCTGAAGACATGGACCCTTTTTACGGAGCCCCTACACTGCTGATTGTTTTGGCAGACAGTGAATTGCCAACATGGAAGGAAGACGGTTCCAGTGTACTGGCTGTACTTGTTAATGCAGCACATGCAATTGGAATCGGGTCATGCTGGATTCACAGGGCATATGATGAATTTTCAAGCGAAAAAGGAAAGGAATTATTGAAGGAATGGGGAATTCCAGAAACATTTGAAGGAGTGGGACATGTTGTCTTAGGCTATCCTGATATGGAGGCCCCAGAACCTTTACCTAGAAAAGAGGATTATATCCACTATGTGGATTAAATCTTCACTTTTTTTAAATACAATAACGAATAATAATTTTAACAATAGTTGAATTACACCCAATAATAATCAACCGAACTCTACATTAACATCACACATTTGCAAAAACAATCATGATTTAATATGGGGATATATATGCAAAGGTAAAATCAAAAGTAAATTACCGGATTTTAAATGTTAATGTTAAAAAAAAAGAAATTAAAAGATGAGTTAAAACCCATCTACATTTTTTCAGGTGCTGAAACACCTAAAATATCTAAAGCGTTTTTAATGGTTATTTTTGCTCTGTCAACCAAAATAAGTCTTGTATCTTCGACGTCAGATCCAATGACCTGTTCTGATTTGTAGAATTTGTTGAATGAACCTGCTAAATCTTGACAGTACTGTGTGATATTGTGAACCCTTTTCTTGTTGGCACAGTCTTCAACAACCTGTGGGAATTTAGCGATTTGTCTGATTAAATCCTGTTCCGCATCATTTGGAACCCAGTCATCAGAAACTTCTAAAGAGCTAATATCTTTTCCGGATTTAGCAATGAGCTTGCATGCTCTTGCATGAGCATATTGAATTGATGCACAACCTCTCTCAAAGCTTAAAGCCTCATCCCATTTGAATGTCAAGTGTTTTTCAGGAGACAGTTTAGCAATGAAGAATCTTACAGCACCTACACCAATTTCCTCAGCCATTGGAGCAATCTCTTCTTCAGACAATTCAGGGTTTCTTGATTTGATTTCATCATGAGCCCTTGAGACTGCCTCATCAATAAGTTCATCAACAGATACGAATTTTCCTTTTCTTGTTGACATTGAACCTTCAGGAAGTGTAATGAATTCATAGAATATTACTTCAGGAGCTTCCTGTCTGAATATTTCTTCAAAGATTACCTTGATTTGTTTTGCAGCCAGCTTATGGTCTGAACCTAAAATATCAAGTACAGTATCACCTAAAGTAGCTTTATATTTGTGATAAGCCAAATCACGGGTGGAATAAAGTGAAGTACCGTTTGACCTTCTTAAAACAAACTCTTTTTCAATGTTAAAGTCAGTCAAGTCAATGTAAAGTACATCATTTTCCCTTGTAAATCCTTCTTTTTTGATGTAATTAACAAGGTCATCGACTTCGCCGTTTCTTACGAATTGGCCTTCCCATACAAAGTCATCATGTACAATGTTCATTCTTAAAAGAGATTCTTTCATTCCGCTGATACATTTGGATACAACATCTTCAAAGACTTTGTTGAGCTCTTCATCGGAGCCTTCTTCGTATTTTTGGATTAATTCATCAACTTTAGCATTTAAAGCTTCATCCTCTTCCACAGCCTTGTTTGCATCGAAGTATAATTTTCCGATTTTGTGGTCTATTTTATCTCCTTCATAATCTTCTATTTTCAGGCCGCATTCGGTTATTCCGCATACAATAATGGCAATTTGTCTTCCCATATCATTTACATAGTATTGGGTTGTGACATCTCTTCCACCTAATTTTAAGAGTCTTGCAAGTGAATCTCCAAAAATGGAGTTTCTGATGTGTCCGATGTGCAATGGGCCGTTCGGATTAGCTGAAGTGTGTTCCAATACAATTTTTTCATCGTATGCAGGAAGCTGGCCGTAGTTTTCATCGACCTTTTCCAATAGCATTTTAGAGAATTTGGAATAGTCTATAAAGAAATTAACATACGGTCCGAAGTTTTGAACTTTTGTGAAAATTTCAGGCACTTCTATTTTTTCAACTAAATCTTTTGCAACTTCCGGAGGAGAAGTTCTTAATTTTTTTGTAAGGGCAAATGCAATTGTACTTGCAAGGTCCCCTAATTCAGGATTTGGAGGAAATTCCAATTTAAAATTCCTGTCTATTTCTTCATCATACTGATCTAAAGCTTTATTAATAGCTTCTATAGCTTGTCTTTCAATTTCAAAATACATTAACTCACCTTAATAATCATAAACCTCTTAACCAGAGGGAAAGATATCCAATTTTTGGAATAACAACCAAATTATCACCTAAGGTAACTACCTTTTCTTTAATTTGGTCTGCTTTAACGTAATACGGATCAGGAGAACCATTGTTATCCCCTTTTATTACATACATCGTAGTTCCGTTAATATCTGTAATATTTATAATTCTGTGAATGACCGGCTGGTCATACCATGCTGCATCATAAACAACGACATCGCCTACCTGAACTGTTTTAGGGTCAAATTCATGTATGCCGAGGAAATCCGCTTTTTCAACAAGAACAATATCTCCTCTATAGAATGCAGGTTCCATACTGCCTGATACAACTACATTCAGATGTTGTGCAGCTATCAAAACTATTACCAGAATAATAATATATGATGCAACTTCCTTTAAGTCTATATCCATTGTATTACCTTCTTCGTTTTTTAAATGCCATTTCCAATGCAATTTCTATTGCATCAGAAGTTTTCTGTAAATCTTCCATACTATGAGCATTTGAAATAAAGTTACATTCAAATTGAGATGGCGGAATAAATACGCCTTCTTTCAATAATGCCTTGAAGTATCTTAAGAATTGTCTTCTGTCTGATTTTTGAGCATCTGCATAGTTATACACAGGTGCAGGATTGAAATAAATCTGAAACATTGATGCAAGTCCGACAGGCTGGATGTTATACTCTTCATCCTCAATTATGGATTGGATGTTGCCTCTCAGGTAATTTCCTTTTCTTTCCAATTCCTTGTAGAATGCATCATCGAGCTGTGCCATTGTGGAAATACCTGCCTGTACAGATACAGGGTTTCCGGAAAATGTACCTGCCTGATAAACAGGTCCCTGCGGTGCAATCAATTCCATGATTTCCTTTTTACCGCAGAATGCACCCATTGGAAGTCCTCCACCGACAATCTTACCTAATGTGGTTAAATCCGGAGTGACACCATAATACTCCTGAGCCCCACCACGTGATGCTCTAAAACCGGTTATGACTTCATCAAATATCAATACAATACCGTTTTCTTCAGTAATTTTTCTTATAAACTCTAAAAATCCAGGTTTAGGTTCAATACAACCTACATTACCCATGACCACTTCCATAATAATACAGGCAATGTTTTCACCTTCTTTTTCGATTAATTCTGTTAGAGCTTCTTCATCATTGAACGGGACGGATAAGGTATTTTTAGTTGTGTCTTCAGGAATACCTGGAGAGTCCGGCAAAGTTGCAGCACCTGAACCGCCTTTAACCAGTACATAATCATGTGCACCATGATAGGCACCTTCAAATTTGATAATTTTATCTCTTCCTGTGAAACCTCTTGCAAGCCTTATTGCACTCATGGTAGCTTCAGTTCCACTGTTACAGAACCTTACCATTTCAGCTGATGGTATTCTATCAATGACCTCTTTTGCAAGGGTAATTTCATTTTCAGTTGGAGTACCATAAGCTGTTCCGATAGTAAGCTGATTTGAAACTTCCCTAACAACTTTAGGATTAGCATGGCCTAAAATTAAAGGACCATATGCCAAACAATGGTCAATATAGGTTTTTCCATCCTCATCAGTTAGTTTGGAACCTCCTGCACTTTTAACGAAAAACGGATAAGGTTTAAAAGCACGTACAGGAGAGTTTACTCCACCAGGAAAATAATTTTTAGATTCATTAAACAATTCTTCAGACTTCATTTTATCACACTATAAATGTTGAATTAACGAGTTTACACAAGCCACGGCAATAGGTGTTCCGCCTTTAGGTCCTTCGACAATAATATTTGGAATATTGGAATTTTTTAAAGCTTCTTTTGAATCAGCAGCTCCAACAAAACCAACAGGAACTCCAACAATAGCTTTAAGATTCATTTCACCTTTTTCATATAAATCCATAGCTTCAAAAACAGCAGTTGGAGCATTACCTGAAACAACTATTCCTTCAAAACCGTTCTGTGCAGCATATCTCATGGCCGCAGCGGCTCTGGTAATCTGATGCTCTTTGGCTATTTTAACAACTTCTTCGTTTTTGATATAACATTCAACTTCTCCCTCATACCTTGTAATACCATATTTAACCATGTTAATGTCAGTTAAAATGGTTTCCTTGTTTTTAAGGGATGCCATAGCTGCATCTACAAAATCAGGACTCATACAGACCAATTTTGCATATTCAGGATCTGCAGTTGAATGAACAATCCTTTCAACGATGTCTCTTTCAATAGGTTTTAAGTCTTTGACATCATCCCCAATAAGGCCACGGATAATTTCTCTACTTTTATTTGCAATATCCAGACCCTGCTTGGTTGATGCACCCATGAACATTTTGTCTGTCATAAGATAATTTTTAAATTATATATATGTTAAATATTTGGTTTAATATCACAAACTTATTACTTATCATATGCTCTCTCAAAAAATTAAATATAAATTTTGTAAAGAGTGATAAATATGAATAACGAGCAACTATTGGAAGAAATACATATTGTAAAGAACCATTCAGATTGCACAAAATTAGTTTATAAACAAGCGGTTGGGAAATATACTGCTTTTTGTGAAAAATCTATGGAAGAACTGCTAGAAGAAGCAGAAGATGAAGAAGATAAAGGTGTTAGATGGAAAAAAAGAACATTGAAAAGAAGATTATTATCTTTTAGACAATATTTAATTGACAACTATTCTTTAAACACCGCAAAATCACTTTTTCAACCTATTTTAGTAATTTATAAATATTTTGAAATAGAAGTATTTGAATTACCTAAAATTAATAGAAAAAGTGTAAAAGTAGCAAAACCTATTGAATTTAAAGATTTGCCTGATAAAAAAATTATTAGAAATGCTTTAAAAATTGCAACTCCAATAATGAGGGCGATAATATTATTTATGGTATCAAGTGGTTGTGCTAGAAGAGAAACATTGAACTTGACAATTGGAGATTATATCGACGCATTATCAGAGTATACTACTAAAGATGATATTTATGATATTCTTTCAGAAATCGATAGCTCAAAGGACATCATTCCAACTTTTAATGTATTAAGACAAAAAACAAACAAGTATTATACTACTTATTGCAGTCCAGAAGCTGTTCAAGCAATTAATATTTATTTATTAAGCAGAGAAGACAGATTGACCAATGATTCTCCTCTTTTTAAAATTGAACAAATCTATTTTAATACATCTTTTAAAAAAATCAATGATGAACTAGGATTAGGGAATAGAGGAATCTATGCAAGATTTAGAAGTCATATGCTCCGTAAATTCCACGCCAGTGCATTATACAATGATGGAATGAGTCTTGATAAAGTCAATGATTTACAAGGCAAAGCCAAAAACAAAACTGATGCTGCATACTTCATGACAAATCCTGAAGATCTGAAATATGAATACATCAAACATTTACATGCAGTTACAATAAATAAAGAAGTAGAAAAGTTATCTATCAAATCTCCGGAGTTCATAACTATGGAACGAGAGAATGAAAAATATAAACAAACCATTGATAAACTTACAAATGATATTGCAAGCATCATGAGCCGTTTAGACGAGGAAGCTAAATAATCAGGTTTAAATTAAAAGTGAAATTTTTACATTTCACTATTTTTTTCTTATTTTTTCAACACCACATTTTCAGTAATTATTGAAATATTCTAATTTTGATTTTATACAATGGATACTTTTTCATACAATTTTGTGTTTCACTGTTTACAGAAAATCGCAAAAATACATGCCTTATGGACACAATTTTTTTCAAAAAAACTGAACAGTTTAACAATAAAAAAAGAAATGGTAATGTTTATATACAAAAACTAATAAACTATGATTAGCCATTACTAAGTAAAAGCAATTTTACGAAGTGAGAACAATTTTCCACACTCGTACAACTTTTTTTTAGAAAAGGCTGAAACTTAAAACAAGGAGGTAAAACATCAAAAAAAGCAATGAAAAAAATAAATCATAAAAAAAGGATTATAAAAAAATATTGATTGAATAACGAGCTATTAATATTTTTTAACATAATCCTAATGGGCCAGTAAGAAAAATAAAAATAATCGACAGAGTCTGCAAACTATGTTAAAAATTAATACTTTTCAAAACTTAACCCAATATCTAGTTTATTTTAAAGAATATATAAAACTTGTCACATTATATACCAAGAAACTTATTATACACTAATATTTCGGTAAAGAGTGAAAAATTAATTTTACCAAACTATTTTTATTTTCAAACGATTCCTGGACCCAGTGTTTTTAGATTGTTGAACATGACTTAAGCCCCTAAGGGCACTACTGGAGAATCAAAAACAATGTGTGAAATAATAAAACCCCGGCCAAATGAAATAATAATTTCAAATAATTTCAGAGCACTTGAAGAAGCTATCGATGAGATTCAGGAAAGTGAAAACTTCAGAAATGAAAAGGAATTCTTTGATTCATACGCAATCAAGATAATGAAACTGGACTGATAGCTTAAACCGTTGAACTAAATTTAAAAACATTAAAGGAGTCTGCAAACTATGTTAGAACAAGAAGTAAATGGAGTAACCCACGTCCTAGTACCGAAAGACGTGTGGGATGACATAATGAACGTATTTGGAGAAATCCAAAACAGTGGAGAATAGAAATGAATAGCTATTCACCATATCCTAAGATCAACCAGGAACCAACCGTCAACCAGTTCGAAGACAACTATCACGGAATACTAACCCATAAGGGTGAGATTAAAGTTGCTAAAGCTGATGTGGAGCAAGTTATCCTTCACATTGACGATAACGGAACCGTACTGGTGATGGGAAGAGAAAAGGCATATGTAACCCAAATTCATGCAAAGCTATTGTCACTAATGCACTATGCATGCAAAGGAGATATTGGATTTGTGAAATTCAGAAGAGGTGAAGCTTTCATTGTAGGATTCAGGAAAAACAAAGGAGCTGACAAAAATGTCTAAGCCTGCCAGACTGTATCCTAAAGAAGAACCTATGAATCCAAATCCAAGATTAATCCTTATGGGAAGCATAGTGTTTGCTATAATTATCGGATGGATTGGAATTGCAACAACAACCGTAGGAATATAAAAAGGTGATATAAAATGGTAAAAGCCGAATTAATTGAAAGTCCGGAAGAAACCGGAATTGTTAATGTCGATAATGTCCCTAACGTTGATGTAGCTATCGAACAATGGGATGCTTATCAAAAACTCTGTAAAGGATTACTGAATGAAACAGATTATCAGGAAATAATCGTTAAGGAAAAAGATGCTGACGGAAACTACGTTAAAGTGAAAAGACACTTCAAGAAAAAATCAGCATGGCAGAAACTCTCACGTGCATTCAATGTTGATACACATATTGTTGATCGTGAAATTGAGAGAACAAAAATGGGAAGAGTACGTGAAGCCTACTACTGCGTTAGAGCAACACTGCCTAACGGCCGCAGCGTAGAATCAGATGCATTATGCTCCAGGTCTGAAAAAGGAAAGGATAAAGTTTCAGACCACACTATAATGTCCACTGCTAAAACACGTGCTACCAATCGTGCAATAGCTGAACTTATTGGGGCTGGAGAAGTTAGTGCTGAAGAAATGTCAGCAGAAAAAATTGTTAACCAATCAAAATTTCTAAAAGAGGATAATTCCTCTTAAATAATTTTTTAGGAGATATTTAAATGAGTTTTAATTCCAAACAAACAATATTCACAGGTACCGAACTTGATTATGAAGAAATTGTAGATATTCCAGAAGGATATGAAAAAGCAGAGCTAAAAGACTTTGAAGATGGCAAACTCCTAAGAGGCAGACCAGAAATGTCTTCAGTAACTTCCTACACCTTCGATGATGATGGTGAAGAAAAAACCATTAACAGATTCAAGTTATACCTCTTCCAAGATGAAGACCAACTATACATTGAAATCAATGTCAACCTCAAAAACGACGGAGACCTCCACAAAAACATCAGAAAAGGAAGTGTGCTCTTTGATTTCATCACTTCAATTCTTGAACTCGAAAATGCAGGAAGTGTTGGTAAATCCAATATCATCAGAAACGTTAACTTAAAAGAATATCGTGAATTCGTTAACAATTTGGGAGAAATGACAATTCAGGTTAAAGAGAAAACCGGAAGCTATACCTATTACAGCTTCATTGTACGTGATGTTCAAGTAAGATAATGGAGTAGGCCAATGGCAAGTGGTAAAGCACTGTTAAAGAAATTCATTAAAGATAATCTTAAAGAAGAGATTGATAAACTCAAATCTCAAAACAGACAGTGTAAAGTCAGTATTGATTATGAAGACCTCAATCAGTTTCTAATTGAACAATCTGGAAAGGATTTCTGGAAACATCAGATTTATGAATACATTGATCAGATGGAGGAGATTTTCAATACTGGCAATGTTGCCTTAAAATTCATGAATGTACCTGAAAGGGATAACCTCCATGATCTGGATGCCACATGCAATAACAAATGGATAAGCACAAAAGCAATGATTAAAAATATGACAGACGTTAGAGTTGACTTGAAACAGGCCAGTTATGTCTGCAGGGAATGCGGAGCGCAGAACATTGTAAATATTGCTGACCCCAATCAGGGCGAAACTATACCTGCATACTGTAGAAATCCAGATTGTGCGGGAACCAGCAAATCAATGTTTCTTGACAAGGACACCAGCATCTACAGAAACTATAAGCTGTTGAAACTTGAGGAACCTTTGGAATTAAGGAGTGGTGGAAGTTCAAGGGAATTCAAAGCTATTGTATTGGATTATCTTGCCTCACCATTCACCAATCTGAAAGTTGGTGATGTTGTCAATGTTTGCGGAACATTCAAGATAGAACCACGACGAGTAAAGGGAAGAAGTGACGGATATGAATTCATCATCCATGTTCACAACATTACTCAAGTGGATGATGTCTTTGAGGATTCAAGAATATCCGAAGATGATGTTAATGAAATAATTAATCTATCTGAGCAGGACGACATTTTTGAATTATTATGCAATAGCTTAGCTCCTGAAGTTTACGGCTATGAAAATGTGAAGAAAGGTTTGATACTTCAATTATTTGAAGGCAACAGGCCAGTAAACGACAGCTTCAAATCCAGCATGATGGACAGATGGACAATACATGTGCTGCTTATAGGAGACCCAGGTATAGGTAAGTCACAACTGATACAATCGATGAAAAAGCGTGCACCTAAAAACATTACAATATCCGGAACAAACACATCACAGGCTGGACTGACAGTATCTACAGTTAAGGATGAACTTACAGGAACATGGACAATGGAAGCAGGTGCAACAGTACTTGCAGACACCGGAGTATTATGTATCGATGAATATGACAAGCTTTCACAATCAGCACAGAAGAGCTTGAACGAACCTATGGAACAGTCAAGTGTTTCATCAGCAAAGGCTGGGCTCGTTCAGGTAATGTCAGCTAGAACTTCAATACTTGCAGGTGCAAATCCAAAGTACAGCAAGTTCGATCCATACAAATCACATCGGGAGCAATTGGATATTCCGGAATCTAATTTATCCAGATTCGATTTGATATTTGTCTTAAAAGATGATGTTGATGAGGAAAAAGATTCAAAGCTAGCAGATGCATTACTTAACAAGGATTATATTGTAGATGAATCTGAAATCATGGATATTGAACTCTTTAAAAAATACATCACATGGATTAAGGCCAACTGCTTTCCAGTCTTAAGCAGTGA
The DNA here is from genome assembly GCF_015062935.1 of Methanobrevibacter sp. Taxonomy (NCBI): domain Archaea; kingdom Methanobacteriati; phylum Methanobacteriota; class Methanobacteria; order Methanobacteriales; family Methanobacteriaceae; genus Methanobrevibacter; species Methanobrevibacter sp. The sequence goes on from NZ_SUTM01000003.1 coordinate 154,226, forward strand.
GGCAAAAACATTGCTTAGGGAGTTTTATGTCGATACAAGAAAAACAGCATTGCAAACCAGTGACGGCAAACCAATCACTCCACGTGATTTAAAGGCATTGGAGAGATTGACAATAGCTAGAGCAAAATGTGAATACAGACAAGAAGCAACAATAACAGATGCAATTGAAGCTATTGATATTTACAAGGAAGCATTAAGTGGATTGGGATTAACATTAGCAACCGCAGGTGAGCTACATGGAATTCATTCTGAAAATGAATTAAATGCTATATCTGAAATGGAGAATATGATTAGAAGCAATATAGCTATTGAAGGAGTGCCATTATCTGCCGAATCAATAAGGCATCTTGAAATGGAATGTGGAGTATTATGTCATGAGAAAGGCATTAATCGTGAGGGCATATTTGACATTGCATATTCAAATGTGAAAAACTCTCTATAGGGAAGTTTTTGAAATCGTGTGTATATGTGTATGATACACAAGTGTGTATGATTTTCAAAAACCCCCGACACCTTTTTGAGAATTGAGTATTATGAATTGAGGACGAAAGTATGACAAAACAAAGAATAAATATTTCAATAGATAGTGAGCTATTAAAAAAAGCAAAAAAACACATACCTAATCTATCTGCATTCATTGAAGAATGTTTAAAACATTACCTCGGTTATGCAGAAGGAACAATACCTGTAGGAAACATCAATGAAATTACAGATAAGATCGGTAAATTGAATGTAGAATTGTTTTTAATAAATCAAAACTACAATGCAGAAGAAAGTATGAAACACGTTGAAAATGAAGAAAAGAATAAAGCATGGAGATTCTTATGGAATGATTTCAGACCAAGATTAATTCCTGATGAAACCTTATTGAAAAAAGCAGTTGAACAATTAGGAAAAAATGAAGAAGAATTAGAAGATATTCTTGACTGGGTCTACATGACAGACATTAAGGTAGATACCAATTCCTGGCAGGATGTCTTAGAAAAATATGAGAAATACAGAGAAGATGAATTCTGAAATTGAATTGGGTTATGTGTGATGCTATCATCCACATTAACTCTTTTGTTTTTTGATAGCTATTTTTTCATGGGGTTCAGTAAATGTTACTTGGGCAAGTAGAATAAACAGTGATATTGTTGCTTAAATAAAAAAAGAAAAAAGAGCAGATGTAAAAAATACATCTACTTGACAGTTATTTTAACTTTTACAGACTTTGCGTTATAGTATTTGCTTCCCGCATATTTTACAGTTGCAGTGTATTTGCCCTTTTTGGTCAGTTTGGTGATTTTGAAGGTTGCAACTCCTTTGCTGTTGGTTTTAGCAGTGTAGGTTTTCTTGTTGACTTTTATTGTAACTTTTGTGTTTTTCATGACCTTATTTTGATTGGTTTTTAAAGTTACTGTGTATTTTTTGGTTTTAACACTGCTTTTGAATGTTTTTGCCTTTGCAGTCAGTTTTGGTGTTGCCTTTTTGACTGTAACTTTTGCGGTTGCAGATGATGCGTTGTAGTTGTCATCTCCGGCAAATGCTATTTTTGCAGTGTAGGTCTTTGGAGCATATCCATTAGTTGTTATTTTGGCCTGACCGTTTTTATCTGTAGTTGCAGATTTGGCGCCGTTAATGTTGATTGATATTTTTGCACCTTCAATAGGATTTCCATTTGCATCTTTTAAGGTTACAACAAGATATTTTCCACCATTGTAAACTGTAGTTACAGAAGAAGCTAAAACAGTAGAAGCTGCCTTTTCGACAGATACATTAACAACTGCAGATGAGTTTGCATAGTTGGAACTGCCGTTGAAGCTGATAACAGCTGAATATACGTTTGAAGGCAGGCCTTTAGTGGAAATGTTAATCTGGCCGTTTTCATCGGAAGTTACATTGTGAATTCCATTTAAATCAACAGACATCGGCATATCAGCAACAGGATTGCCTTTTACATCTTTTATGGTAGCTACAAGGTAGCTGTCTGCATTGTATACGGTTATGACCGGATCCGCTGCAATGTCTGTTGGCATTTTAGCAATTTCAAGTGCTACTGTAACCGCTTTGTTAAAGACATATGCATGATGTTCGATAGCCATTTTTGCTGTGTAGTTACCTGCATCAAGTCCCACAGTCCAGTTTTCGTTAGTCAAAACATCATAAGTACCGATGAGAGTATCGTTTTTATATACTCTGACAGTAATGATAACGTCATTTACTGCAATTCCGTCAGCATTTGTTGCATTGAAGAACAGTGCATCACCAAAGCCGTATGTAGAGCTGAAATTTGGAACTGTCAAATAAAGCTTAGGAACTGAAGTTGAATACCAGTTGTTACCTTCTGTAGTTGCTTTGTTTCCGTAGAAAATACAATCTCTTGCAGAACCAGAATAAATCGCTCCACCATAATCTGCAGAACAGTTTGTGAAATTAGAATCCCTCATGATTCCATCACGACCATACCAGTAAATTGCACCTCCGCTTTCTTTAGAAGAACAGTTAATTAAATTGGAATAAGAAAGAACTCCCAGTTCACCGGACCAATATATAGCACCTGCACTTCCATTGACAGATAAACAATTTGTGAAATTGGAATTATTCACTACAATCCTGTTTTTATAACAGCTTAAAGCACCGGCTAAATTAAGAGAGAGACAATTGTCGAAAGTACAATTAATGACGCTGGAAGGATTATGGATGGCTCCGCTTTCTGTAGCATAACAGTCATTAAAGCTGCTATTAATAACCTCTTTAGCCTCGTAAATAGCTCCACCGTTTTTATTAGTAGAACAATTGTAGAAACTGGAATTGATTACATTGTCTGCTGATTTAATAGCCCCACCATATTCAATGGCTGAACAATTGTAAAAACTGCAGTTGATTACATCATAAGGGGAATCGATAGCACCGCTGTGTCTTCCGTTTGCAGTGTTATTGATGAAAATACAATCAATCACATCACGGACAGATGCAATAGCCCCCCCATCATTACTGGCGGAATTGTTGATGAATATACATCCAATCACATTACCCTTAGAATCAGCGGTCTTATAAGCGCCACCATTGTATGCGGAATTGTTTATGAAATTGGAGTTGTAAACATGAACTCCATTACCATATGCAGACCCATAAACTAGATTTGCCTGATCATATAATGCACCACCGTCTCCATTAGCAGAGCAGTTAAAGAAAGTGCAGTCGTAGACAGCACCTACACTGAGCAGCCAATGTACAGCACCTCCAGTTTCCTTAGCAGAGCAGTTTATGAAAGTACAATTTGAATTTGTCCCAGTATTCCAGAAAATAGCACCTCCATTTTTAGCGGAACAGTTTAAGAAATAAGAATCAGACAGTATGCCTTTATCTCCCGGCCAGAAGACAGCACCCCCTCCATTATCAGCGTAACAGCTTATGAAAGTAGAATTAGAAAGAGTTCCCATATCACCAGGCCAACGAACAGCACCTGCTTCTCCAGCATAACATCTTATGAAATTAGAGTTATTTACAGTACCGTTAGCACCTTCCCAGTTAATAGCACCACCAGCAGCGGAAGTACAGTTTATGAAATTAGAATTTGTTACAATACCTTTTGCACCATTCCACCAAATGGCTGCACCTCTTGCACCCGCACCAGATTTACCATCATGAGATTTGGAAAAATTACAATCAGTTACATTACCGTTTTCACCATTCCAGAAAATAGTACCATAATAATCTTCAGAACAGTTATCAAAGTTACAGTTGTTTACTGTACCGTTAACACCTTCCCAATAGATTGCACCTGCTCTTCCGGAATAAGTATCTTTGAATTTACAGTTGGACACTTTTCCACGGGCTCCACGCCAGTCAATAGGACCATTACCATCCCCGCCACGGCATTTCTCAAAAGTACAGTCAGTTACTATACCATCTGCACCCATCATTTTGATGGCCGCTCCGCCTCCTTGGCCGGAAGAGCAGTTTATGAACTTACATCCTGACACTATTCCACCATCACTTTCCCAGTAGATTGCACCGGCAGGACCATTTGCACTTGTGTCTTCAAACTTGCAGTAAGTTACTTCGGCACCAGTACTGTTCATGTAGATGGCACCTCCAGTGTTTGCACTGCATCCATCAAACTTGCAGCTGGTTATTGTCATGCCATCACCGTTTACGTAAACCGCACCACCTGTCCTTGCATTGGAGTTTATGAATGTACAGTTATCTAAAGTACCACCTTTAGCTATCCACAGGATGGAACCGCCTTCATCATCGGATTTACCGTTTACAAATACTATGTCTTTCAGCACCACATTTGAACTGTGGATGTTAAAAATCCTTGCTAGATTATAGGCTTCGAACTTGTGTCCGTTACCGTGTATTGTTACATTATAACCGATATCAATACCGTATTTATCTACAAGAGTCCTATTTACTCCCATTTCGTCTACGTAATATTCAGGTCCAATATAAATATAATCGTGATTGAGATAAATCTCACTTTCAGGATACCATATAAATTGACGGGCCAGGGTACCGAATGAGAATGTGCCGTTTCCATCAGCACTTATTACATCCTCATCATCAGCACCCAGAACATCATCATTTATTTCATCATCGATTTCTACAGCATCACTTATTTCTTCAATATCTGCTGTAGCGTTTTCATCTGCACTTACGGCAGAAATTGTTAAAATAGCCAGTAACAGAAGTGTCACCAGCATCAGCTTTTTATATTTCATTTAAATAACCTCATTTAAAAAAATAATATAAAGGGAATTTAATCCCTTATTTGATTACAATTTTAAAAGTAACAGTCTTGTAGGCGGATGCCTTGTAGTTGGCATTTCCTGCCGCTTTGATTTTAACTTTAACTTTATATGTTCCTTTCTTAAGGCCTTTTGCAACAGTTACCTTACCGGTTTTTTTGTTGATGGTAATTTTCTTGTTGCCGCTTGCTTTGGCATATGTTAATGTACCTTGTCCTTTTTTAGTGAAAGTAACCACTTTGGAAACAGCTAATGTTTGAGCTTTCTTTTTAACAGCTGAAAATTTCACCTTAACTGTTTTTGCTTTGACAGCTAAAGGATTTGCGGCCTTGTTAATCTTAAATGTTGCTTTGGTAGTTCCGTTGTATGCTCCGATTCCAGTAACTGTAACTGTGTATGTTCCAACGTTTTTAGGTGAAGCGGTGGACCAGTCAAGAGTATAGTCAACGCCTTCTTTTAAAACAGCACCATTTGTTAAGGTGACTGTTGGCTTTTGGACTTTGCCGTTGTAGGTGAAATCTGTTTTGGACAGTGCCACATTTACAGTTGAAATGTCAGTCTGTTTTGGAGTGCTTTCATTGGTCACGGTTATTGTGAATGAATTTGAGTAGAAAAGATCGCTTTCATCCAAACCGTCAAATGATACTCCAATTACATGTTTTCCTATTGTGAGATTTGAAAATGTGTATTGGACAGTACCATTTTTTAGAGAATAATATTTGATTGGAGTAGCATCACGGATAAAGTCAATTCCACCTGCTTTAGGGCCTGTTACTGTTAGGGTGACTGAGTCGCCTACGCCGATTAAACTGGCGGATATGCTTGATGTGAACTGGTTGGAGTTTTCAGTGGCCTTGATTCCAATCATTCCTGCATCGCTTATGCCGTCTATGGTATAATTCATATAGAATACATTGGCTCCCGCAGTTTTTAAAGCCGGCAATGGAACAACGGTTGAAGCACCACTGATGGAATATGTTCCAATCAGAGTGCCTGGGGAGTATGTTTTGTTTGACTCGTTATGAACTGTATTGTACAATTTTGCGCTACCTTTTGATTTGGATGTGGCTTTGAATACAATGCATGATGATTCGCCTACAGCCAATTCATAAGGAGCTATGAAATATGGTTCAAAGATAAATTGGGTGTCTGATGATTCAGTAATATTATTGTAAGTTAATTTTACAGTGTGGTTTCCAAGGTAATCTCCAATGTCAAATCCTTTCAAATCAGTGTCATAAATGAGGAGGAAATCCTTTGTTCCGGTAAGTTCTTTGTTATAAAACTCTTTGCCGTCAATGGAAAGTGTTACTTTACCGCTTACATTATTCTTGTCACTGATATAAGCAAGATATACCAGATAAGAACTGAAATCAACTTTATTTGGTAAATCTATATATAAATCTGAACCGCCTGATGAGGATTCTATATCATAATCCAAATCAAACTCAATAATTTCAAATACTTTTCCTTCTGTAGTGTTGAATTCAAATGAAAGATCATATACTCCTTTTTTGTAATAAAAACTTAAATTTGAATCATATATGGAAATTTCTCCTCCTGCAGAAACGTACTTATTATATTCCAGACTTCCGTCAACATAAACCATCAGGTTTCCATCATACGGACAGTCGTCAATCCAGAAGATTGCAGTGTCAGTTATAGTGGTATGATCACTATAAGCTTTTTTGCCGTAGAATGGGTCAACCTCGTCAACATCATAATTCAAGTTAAACTCACTAATTGTGAATGCTTTTCCATAGGTGGTGTTGAATTTGACTAGAATGTTATATTCTCCTTTTACACCATAAAAACTTAAATCTGAATCCAGTATGGTAACATTTTCACCAGCAGAAACAGATTTGGAATAGTCCTTATTGCCGTTTACAAAAACGACTATGCTTCCGTCGGTAGGACAGCCTTCAACTTCAAGAATTTCATCATCAACCTGGTAGGTAGAGATTGCATGGCTTATTTTTCCGTTGAAATCCCTTTGAGAAACAGTTCCGGTCACATCAATTGTTCCTGAGGCCAGATATATTTCATTATAATCTTTTGTGACAAAAGTAACATTGATAAAGTATGATCCGGCTGAAGAGATATGCAAATCATCCAAAGTAAGCTGAGGTTCATCGAAGTATTCAGGGTCAAAACCTAATAGATAACTGGTATAATTGGTATGTACTCTAATTTCACCGTCAGCGTCACTTGGCACGTTAAAAGTGACTGCAGGGCATTCATCAGCCAAATCCATTGATTCATTAATCTTTACATTAAAATCGCTTGCATCGTATGACAACGCATCATCTGCACCGTCACCTGCAATATTTTTCTCGGAAGGATTTAAAGCCAAATCCTCCTGAGCATCTTCAACTGCCAGTGTGTCATCTTGAGATGCATCTGCAATATCAGAAATGTCCTCAGATGCACTGACAGCACCTATTGTCAAGATAGCCAGTAACAGAAGTGTCACCAGCATCAGCTTTTTAAATCTCATTTAAATTACCTCAAATTAAAATTATCAGTTTTTAATCAAAAGATATATATATATATATATCGCCGGTTGTATTTAAATTAAAGGCTTTTCAGGCCAGTATGGAGAAAAATATAAGTTAAAAATATATTACATGTAAAATGAAGAATATAATATGCATTAACAGGCCACATTAACATTTCACAAATTAATCATGTGGAATACCACTTATCTACATCAACTCTTTTAACTTGATTATCACTAGCTATTTTTTCATAACCTCCAGTGAATGCTACAACACAGTCATCATGAATGGCTTCATTAGGATAAGCGGTAATTTTTTCAAGAAATTCCATCGCCCATTTTTTCGTGAACCCGGTCGAATCCTTTCCAACTAAGTAAATTCCCTTCTTTTGAATATCTGCTGAAACCCTTCTTGCACGGTCAACTTTATTCTCTCTTGAGTTACCTGTGCCTGTAGCAAAGCCTCTTCGGTTCAACTCATCTATGATTAATAATCCGAAGTTTTTACCTGTGCTTCCGTCGAGTTCAATGTATTGGGCATCTGACTTGTCACGTGCTGCAGTGTTTATGATTTCATTGATCAGGTTTCTTGACTCAAGCTGAAATTCATATGAGTCCAGAATGTAGATGTTGCCGTTTAGATCTTTAGCCAACATGACTCCAGCAGTATAATCCGGATCACTGCCTTTCAATCTGTCATCATTTAATACTTCAGTTGCAGCTAGATCCCAATATCGGATGACTTTAACGATTGGTATTTTCATGTATTCATCATGGGAAATCAGGTGGAAGTCTGATTCATCGAATAGCTGGCCTTTAACTGATGCATACCAGTTACCGTTCATTAACTGCTCACGTGTTACTCTATCCAAGCCCATAAGATATTCTTCATAATCTTTTCTATCCAAATAAACATTATCTAAATAGCTGGATGAAATAAATCTTATCTGACTTTTATCTTGAATATCCTCATCTATCTTTTCAATAAATCTTTCCCTTACCCATTTGTTCCCACGCTTACCAGGGTTTGACGATGCCATCAGTTGTGTTGGAAGTTTATTATTTTTAGTCTTCCTTACTCTAGACCTCATGTAAATGTATTTGAATCTTTCAAGCTGTGTCAGCTCATCAATGCCAATGAACTGGTATTCAGAACCCTGATAGGTATCGAGGTCATTGATGTTTCTCAAGTATCCAAAGGTTAATGAATTTCCATTGGGAAATGTCCATGAATGTTCAGTTCCATCCCACTTTGGTTTAATAGCTGAATTATTTTGAATTTCCTTTCTGTTAAGCCATTGACTAGCTTTGTGAATTAAAGCTCCTTTACGTTTCAGGTCAGATAATGTACGTCTCAAGATGAGAGCGTGGTATTCATTGGCATCATCCTGCACATAAAACAAAGCTCTCATTAACAGACTGGTGGATTTGGAACCACCTGCTGCACCACCAATCAACACTTCCTTTTCTGTAGCTAGTATCATTTCAGCCTGCTTTGGAAAAGGAGAGAAGGGAATATATGGATTCTCATATACGCACTTCTGAAGAATAGCTTTATCTTTAGCACTGAGATAGAATTCATCTTTTTCATTGTACATTGTTATCGTCTATTTGTTTTGCAAGGATTTCTATTTCATTCATGATGTCCTTTTGTGAGATTTCAATTTTCTTATCTTCTAACTCTAACACACGGTTTTTGAATAGTCTGTCCATTTCATCTTTGAATAATCTGTTTTTAGCTTCAAACGCTTTAACGGACAATTCCAGATATCTTATTTTTAATTCGGTAATGTCAATTAAATATCTGGCTAGACTTTTTTCATTGGCATTGTATCTTACTTCCTGGTCAAGTTTTTCAAAGTCGATTTCAAGGCCAACTGCATTTTTAGTAATCTTATCTAAGTTTTCAAGACCTGTTTTAATGTCTGTGACTTGTTGTTGAAGAATTGAATCAATAGCTAAATCTATATTGTCCTCGTAAACATTATTGTCTGTGATTTGCTTTTGAGTGATAGCCCTGTCTGTTAATGCCTCTTTTTGTCTGGCTCTCGGGTCTTTATCATTATCTGTTAGATGATATTTCTTTTTGAATCTGGAGAATGTTGCTCTGCTTACTTCGAATTTGTGTTCCTCTTCAAGCCATCTTCTGACGCTTTCATCTGTTGCTCCTTGAGTCTTCATTACCTGAATTTCATCCAGCAATGTTTCCAGGAAATCTCCTTTGGTTATTTTTAATCCTGCCTTGAATTCCTTGAATGTTGTAAGTGAAACTTCACGACCATATTTTGTATTTAACAGCTCTATGATTTCTTTGTTGCTCATTGCCTTCTTGCAGCAGTTTATTATTTCCTGTTCATGCTGCTCTAGAAAATAATGTATGTCTGAATTTACTCTACTCATAACATCCCCCTACAGATTTCTTAATTCCCTTTCAAGCTCTTCTTTTCTAGCTTCAATTAATCTGTACTCTGTCTGTTTCATGACTTTTTGATAATTGGGATTGTTATGTATTAGTGTTATTGTATCTTCAGCATCACCGATAGCTATTAGCATAGCTCCAAGCTCATAAGCATCCTTGTGGGTAAAACTAGATTCTTCTACTATTTTTTTGAGTGTTATTTCAACTCTTGCGCTGATGTTGTCGGATAAGAGTGAGGAATTACTTCCCCAAACTCTCCTAAGAACCGTACGTGAGACTTACACCTCATA